>NZ_JBHVVI010000113.1:0-27642 GCF_042883685.1 Kitasatospora sp. NPDC058190 | reverse complement strand
CCGGGGTGCCCTCGGCGACCACCGTGCCGCCGCCGGAGCCGCCCTCGGGGCCCATGTCGACGATCCAGTCGGCGGTCTTGATCACATCGAGGTTGTGCTCGATGACGATCACCGTGTTGCCCTTGTCCACCAGCCCGCTGAGCACCTTGATCAGCTTGCTGATGTCCTCGAAGTGCAGGCCGGTGGTGGGCTCGTCCAGCACGTAGACCGTCCGCCCGGTGGAGCGCTTCTGCAGCTCCGAGGCGAGCTTGACGCGCTGCGCCTCGCCGCCGGAGAGCGTCGGCGCGGACTGGCCGAGCCGGACGTAGCCGAGGCCGACGTCGTTGAGCGTCCGGAGGTGGCGGGCGATCGCCGGGACGGCCTCGAAGAAGCCCAGGGCCTCCTCGATCGGCATGTCCAGCACCTCGGCGATGGACTTGCCCTTGTAGTGCACCTCCAGCGTCTCCCGGTTGTACCGGGCGCCGTGGCAGACCTCGCACGGCACGTAGACGTCCGGCAGGAAGTTCATCTCGATCTTGATGGTGCCGTCGCCGGTGCAGTTCTCGCAGCGGCCGCCCTTGACGTTGAAGGAGAACCGGCCGGGCAGGTAGCCGCGGACCTTGGCCTCCTGGGTCTCCGCGAAGAGCCGGCGGACGTGGTCGAACACCCCGGTGTAGGTGGCCGGGTTGGACCGCGGGGTGCGGCCGATCGGCGACTGGTCGACGTGCACCACCTTGTCCACCAGGTCGGTGCCGGTGATCCGGGTGTGCCGGCCGGGCACGCTGCGGGCGCCGTTCAGCTCCCGGGCGAGGTGGGTGTAGAGGATGTCGTTGACCAGCGTCGACTTGCCGGAGCCGGAGACGCCGGTGATCGCCGTCAGGGTGCCGAGCGGGAAGCCGACCGTGACGTCCTTGAGGTTGTGCTCGCGGGCGCCGTGGACGGTCAGCTGGCGCTTCCGGTCCCGGTCGCGGCGGGCGGCCGGGATCGGGATGGACCGCTTGCCGGAGAGGTACTGGCCGGTCAGCGACTCCTTGTTGGAGAGCAGCTGCTTCAGCGAACCGGAGTGCACCACCTTGCCGCCGTGCTCGCCGGCGCCGGGGCCGATGTCCACCACCCAGTCCGCGGTCTTGATGGTGTCCTCGTCGTGCTCGACCACGATCAGGGTGTTGCCGATGTCGCGCAGCCGCACCAGCGTCTCGATCAGCCGGTGGTTGTCCCGCTGGTGCAGGCCGATGGACGGCTCGTCCAGCACGTACAGCACGCCGACCAGGCCGGAGCCGATCTGGGTGGCCAGCCGGATGCGCTGGGCCTCGCCGCCGGACAGGGTGCCGGCCGCGCGGTCCAGGGAGAGGTAGTCCAGGCCGACGTCGACCAGGAACCGCAGCCGCTCGTTGACCTCCTTGAGGACCCGCTCGGCGATCTGCTTGTCCCGGTCGTTGAGCTTCATCGCGCCCAGGAACTCGGCGCAGTCGCTGATCGACATCGACGAGACGTCGGCGATCGACTTGTCCTCGACGGTCACCGCGAGCACCACCGGCTTGAGCCGGGTGCCCTGGCAGGTCGGGCAGGGCACCTCGCGCATGTAGCCCTCGAAGCGCTCGCGGCTGCTGTCGCTCTCCGCCTCGGTGTGCCGGCGCTGGATGAACGGGACGGCGCCCTCGAAGCCGGTGCTGTACGAGCGCTCGCGGCCGAAGCGGTTGCGGTAGCGGACCTGCACCTGGTGCTTGTGCCCGTACAGCAGCGCCTTCTTGGCGCGGGCGGGCAGCCCGGCCCAGGGGATGTCGGTGCGGAAGCCGAGCTCCTCGGCGAGGGCGTCGATCAGGCGCTGGAAGTACTCCTTGGCGTGCCCGGCCGACCACGGGTGGATCGCGCCCTCGTCCAGCGAGCGCTCCGGGTCCGGCACGACCAGCTCCGGGTCGACCTCCATCCGGTTGCCCAGGCCCGAGCAGTCCGGGCAGGCGCCGAACGGCGAGTTGAAGGAGAACGAGCGCGGCTCCAGCTCCTCGAACGACACGTCGTCGTACGGGCAGTAGAGGTGCTCGGAGTACATCCGCTCGCGCTCCGGGTCGTCCTCGGGGAGGTCGACGAAGTCGAGCACGACCATGCCGCCGGACAGCCGCAGGGCCGTCTCCACCGAGTCGGTGAGCCGCCGCTTGGCGCTCTCCTTGACGGTCAGGCGGTCGACGACCACCTCGACGGTGTGCTTCTCCTGCTTCTTGAGCTTCGGTGGCTCGGCGAGCTGGATCGTCTCGCCGTCGACGCGGGCGCGGGAGTAGCCCTTGGACTGGAGGTCGGCGAAGAGGTCGGCGAACTCGCCCTTGCGCTCGCGCACCACCGGGCTGAGCACCTGGAAGCGGGTGCCCTCGGCGAGCTCCAGCACCTTGTCCACGATCGCCTGCGGCGACTGCTTGGCGATCGGGCGGCCGCAGTGCGGACAGTGGGGCTTGCCGATCCGGGCGAACAGCAGGCGCAGGTAGTCGTAGACCTCGGTGATGGTGCCGACGGTCGAACGGGGGTTGCGGTTGGTGGACTTCTGGTCGATCGAGACGGCCGGGGAGAGGCCCTCGATGAAGTCCACGTCGGGCTTGTCCATCTGCCCGAGGAACTGGCGGGCGTACGAGGACAGCGACTCGACGTAGCGGCGCTGGCCCTCGGCGAAGATCGTGTCGAAGGCGAGCGAGGACTTGCCGGAGCCGGAGAGGCCCGTGAAGACGATGAGGGAGTCGCGGGGCAGGTCGAGCGAGACGTTCTTGAGGTTGTGCTCGCGAGCACCGCGGACGATGAGGCGGTCGGCCACTGCTTCTGGCGCCTTTCTCCGGGGCGAGATGGCTTGCGGTGAGATTCGGTCTTCTTCCAGGATGCGGCAGCCAGCCTATAGCTCAGACGTTCGAATATCGACTTTGTCCAGCGGAGTCCACCCGAACGAGTGAGAGCACCCCCGGGACCGTCCGTACCCGGACCGAAAAAGGCCCTGCTCAGGGCCCGGATTCGGCGATAGCGTCGCCTGGTCAACGAGCGAAGCCCTCCTCGGGCAACGCGCCGTCTCGCACAGAAGGCAGATTCGATGTCCGACTCGCACTCCGCCGCCGCTCTAGCCACCGAGCGACTGAACCTGGTCGAGGCAAGCACCCGGCGCATGCTGGAGACCGTCGCCGGGCTGAAGCCGGAGGCCGTCACCGAGCCCTCCGCGCTCCCCGGCTGGACCCGCGGCCACGTGCTGGCCCACATCGCCCGCAACGCCGACTCCCTGGTCAACCTGCTGACCGGCGCCCGCACCGGCACCGACGTCCCGCAGTACGCCAGCGAGCAGGCCCGCGACCAGGGGATCGAGGACGGCGCCGGCCGCCCGCTGGACGCCCAGCTCGCCGACCTGCGCGAGTCGCACGAGCGCTTCGCCGCGGCCGCCGCACTGATGGACCCCGAGGACTGGGCCGCCGACGTGCGCCACCGCTCCGGCGCCGTCTTCCCGGCCTGCGACCTGGTCTGGAAGCGCCTCGGCGAACTGGAGTACCACCTGGTCGACCTGGACGGCGGCTACACCCCCGCCGAGTGGCCCGAGGAGTTCGCCGTCACCGAGTTCCACAAGCTCGCCCTCAAGCTGCACGGCACCGAGCTGCCCGCCGTCGAGCTGGTCGCCGAGGACACCGGGGACCGCGGCCTGATCGGCTCGGGCGACACCGCCCTGACCGTCCAGGGCCCCGTCCGCTCCCTGCTCGCCTGGCTCTCCGGCCGCTCCGCCGGCGCGGACCTGCGCCGCACGCCCGACACCGCGCTCCCCCAGCTTCCCCCCATGGGCTGACGGCGCGAGGATGATCCTGAACCCTGTAGCCGGACCCGGACGAGGAGCGGACGCATGACGTACCACGGAGCGGTCAAGGTCGGCGGGCCGCCGGACGTGCGGGAGCTGGCCCACCTGATGATCACCAAGGTGGCCGTCGGCCCGTACGACAACAACGCCTACTTGCTGCGCTGCCGGGCCACCGACGAGCAGCTGCTGATCGACGCGGCCGCCGACGCCCCGGTGCTGCTGGAGACCGTCGGGGACGACCTGGAGACGGTGGTCACCACCCACCGGCACCACGACCACTGGGGCGCTCTCGCCGAGGTGGTCGCCACCACCGGCGCCCGCACCGCCGCCGGCCAGCACGATGCCGAGGGCATCGACGTGCCCACCGAACTGCTGCTCGCCGACGGCGACAAGCTGCGGGTCGGCGACGTCGAACTCACTGTCCGCCACCTGGTCGGCCACACCCCCGGCGCGATCGTGCTGATCTACGACGACCCCCAGGGCCACCCGCACGTCTTCACCGGCGACTGCCTCTTCCCTGGCGGCGTCGGCAACACCTGGGGCGACCCGGAGGCCTTCCGGACCCTCTTCCGGGACGTCAACGAGAAGATCTTCGACGCCCTCCCCGACGAGGCCTGGGTCTACCCCGGCCACGGCAACGACACCACCATCGGCGCCGAACGCCCCCACCTCGACGAGTGGCGCGAACGCGGCTGGTGACCACAGAGCCGAGCCCCGCCGTCGGATCGATCCGACGGCGGGGCTCCGAAGAGGTCTGACGCAGCTCAGGCGTTGAGCTTCTCGGGCTCGCGCTCGGCCTGCTCCTGCTTCCTCGAGGCCATCAGGCTGGTCACGGTGGTGACGGCCAGCACGACCACGATGAAGCCCAGCGAGAACGGGATGCCGATCTCCGGGACGTGGGCGCCGGCCTCGTGGGCGGCGTGCAGCACCAGCTTCACGCCGATGAAGCCGAGGATCACCGAGAGGCCGTAGCTCAGGTGGACCAGCTTCTTCAGCAGGCCGCCGATCAGGAAGTACAGCTGGCGCAGGCCCATCAGGGCGAAGGCGTTGGCGGTGAAGACGATGTACGGGTCCTGGGTCAGGCCGAAGATGGCCGGGATCGAGTCCAGGGCGAACAGCACGTCCGTGGTGCCGATCGCCAGCATGACGATCAGCATCGGGGTGACCAGCCGGCGGCCGTTCTCCCGGATGAAGAGCTTGGTGCCGTGGTACCTGTCGGTCGACGGGAAGCGCTGGGTGATCGACTTCAGCAGCCGGTTCTCCTCGAACTCCTCGTCCTCCTCGTCCGCCCGGGCCTCCTTGACCAGCTTCCAGGCCGTCCAGATCAGGAACGCGCCGAAGATGAAGAACACCCAGGAGAACTGCGCCACCAGCGCCGCGCCGCCCGCGATGAACACCGCCCGGAGCACCAGTGCGATGATCACACCGAACATCAGCACGCGCTGCTGGTAGACCCTGGGCACCGCGAACTTGCCCATGATCAGGATGAACACGAAGAGGTTGTCGACACTGAGCGACTTCTCGGTGATGTACCCGGCGAAGAACTCACCCGCCGGCTGCCCGCCGGAGTGCCACCAGAGGAACCCGCCGAAGAGCACCGCCAGCGCGCCCCAGACGGCCGTCCAGATCCCGGCCTCCTTGATCGAGACCTCGTGCGGCTTACGGCCCCCGATGAAGAAGTCGGCCACGACCAGTGCGATCAGCACACCGATCGTGGTGACCCACATGGTTACGGAAACGTCCATGACTGCTCCTCCGGCAGCTAGGCGAGACAGGTCGTCACTGCCGGAGGTCTCTTCCGCCCACCGGGCTCACCCGGGGACCAGCGCCCCGGGGCGCCGCGACGGGCGCCCGTGATGACGGGGACGACTGTTGGGGAATACTCCCCTCCGCTGCCATCGAGAGTAACAGGGAAGGCAAAGAAAGGTAAAGAAGGTAAAGGGTCGTCAGAGGAACGGCTCGATCGCCGGCAGCAGGTCCTGGAAGGTCCGCCCCTTCGCCGGGGCGCCGATCGCCTGCATCTCCCAGCCGCCGTTGCCGTCCCGGACCACCTTGGCCATGATCTGCCCGGTGTGCGGCCCGCCGCCCGCCAGCTCGTACCGGGCCAGCTCCACCCCGGTGGTCTCGTCCAGCAGCCGGCAGTGCGCCCGGCTCACCTCGGCGAAGGTCTGCCCGGTGTACGAGCTGACCGTGAACACCACCTGGGTGATGTGCGCCGGCACGTGCAGCAGGTCGACCAGGATCGCCTCGTCGTCCTCGGCGCCGGAGCCGCCCTCCAGGTTGTCCCCGGTGTGCCGCACCGAGCCGTCGGTGGACTCCAGGTGCTGGAAGAACACCACGTCGGACGGGGTCTTCTCGGCGTACAGCAGCGCCGAGGCGTCCAGGTCGATCTTCCTGGTCCGACTGCCGAACAGGCCCCGCTTGGGGGCGGCCTGCCAGCCGAGCCCCATCCGGACCACGGTCAGGGTGCCGCCCGCCCCCTTCTGGAGGCTGACCCGCTGCCCCTTGGCAAGGTTCACCGACACGACGTTGTCCTCTCTGCTGGCCACGCGGTCACATCCGCACGGCTCCCGGTGGAACACCCCGTCGCCGTCCCCCGGCTGAGGCCCCCTCTGCAAGACGGCCCGCAACCCCGTCCCGAGGGCACGATGCCGCAGGCCAGCCTAGGGCCTGTGGCACCCGCGACCCCTCAGAGTTACCCGGTTTGTGGCAAGGCTGAGACACCGCCGGGCTTGACCGGTGCCAAACCGGCCGAGCCCGGCGCCCCGGCCGTGCGGTCAGGCCACACCGGCCTCGCGCATCTGCCGCAGCTCCTTCTTCAGCTCCTTCACCTCGTCGCGCAGCCGCGCCGCGACCTCGAACTGGAGATCGGCGGCGGCCGTGTGCATCCGGTCGGTCATCTCCTGGATCAGGTCCGCCAGCTCGGCGGCCGGCAGCGACTTGGCGGGCTTGCGCTCCGAGCCCAGCATCGGCACCGGGGCCTTGCCGCCCTTCTGGCCCGCGCCGCGGTAGCCGGTGGAGAGCAGCTCGTCGGTGTCCACGTCCTCGCGGGCGAGGGTGTCCAGGATGTCGCCGATCTTCTTCCGCAGCGGCTGCGGGTCGATCCCGTGCTCCTTGTTGTAGGCCTGCTGGACGGCCCGGCGGCGGTTGGTCTCCTCGATCGCCTTCTCCATCGAGGGGGTGATCCGGTCCGCGTACATGTGGACCTGGCCGGAGACGTTGCGGGCGGCACGGCCGATCGTCTGGATGAGGGACGTGCCGGAGCGCAGGAAGCCCTCCTTGTCCGCGTCCAGGATCGCCACCAGCGACACCTCGGGCAGGTCCAGGCCCTCGCGCAGCAGGTTGATGCCGACCAGCACGTCGAACCGACCCGCGCGCAGCTCGCGCAGCAGCTCGACCCGGCGCAGGGTGTCCACGTCGCTGTGCAGGTACCGGACCCGGATGTCCAGGCCGAGCATGTAGTCGGTGAGGTCCTCGGCCATCTTCTTGGTCAGCGTGGTGACCAGGACGCGCTCGTCCCGCTCCACCCGCTTGCGCACCTCGTGCACCAGGTCGTCGATCTGGCCCTCGGTCGGCTTGACGATCACCTCGGGGTCGATCAGGCCGGTCGGGCGGATGATCTGCTCGACCTGGCCGTCGCCGCGGGACAGCTCGTACGGGCCGGGCGTCGCCGACAGGTAGACCGTCTGACCGATCCGCCCCAGGAACTCCTCCCACTTCAGCGGGCGGTTGTCCATCGCGGACGGCAGCCGGAAGCCGTGCTCGACCAGCGTGCGCTTGCGCGAGGCGTCGCCCTCGTACATCGCGCCGATCTGCGGGACGGTGACGTGCGACTCGTCGATGACCAGGAGGAAGTCCTCCGGGAAGTAGTCCAGCAGGGTGTTCGGCGGGGAGCCGGGCTCGCGGCCGTCGAAGTGCATCGAGTAGTTCTCGACGCCCGAGCAGGTGCCGATCTGGCGCAGCATCTCGATGTCGTAGGTGGTGCGCATGCGCAGCCGCTGGGCCTCCAGCAGCTTGCCCTGCTTCTCCAGCTTGGCGAGCGTCTGCTCCAGCTCCTGCTCGATGCCGGTGACCGCCCGCTCCATGCGCTCGGGGCCGGCCACGTAGTGCGAGGCGGGGAAGACGTAGATCTGCTCGTCCTGGCTGATGATCTCGCCGGTGAGCGGGTGCAGGGTGTAGAGCGCCTCGATCTCGTCGCCGAACATCTCGATCCGGACGGCGAGCTCCTCGTAGACCGGGAAGATCTCGATGGTGTCGCCGCGGACCCGGAAGGTGCCCCGGGTGAAGGCCACGTCGTTGCGCGCGTACTGGATGTCCACGAAGCGGCGCAGCAGCACGTCGCGGTCGATCTCCTGGCCGACCTTGAGCGGGACCATCCGGTCCACGTACTCCTGCGGGGTGCCGAGGCCGTAGATGCAGGAGACGGAGGCGACCACGATCACGTCGCGGCGGGTGAGCAGCGAGTTGGTCGCCGAGTGCCGCAGCCGCTCGACCTCCTCGTTGATCGAGGAGTCCTTCTCGATGTAGGTGTCCGTCTGCGGGACGTACGCCTCGGGCTGGTAGTAGTCGTAGTACGAGACGAAGTACTCGACCGCGTTGTTCGGCAGCAGCTCGCGGAACTCGTTCGCCAGCTGCGCGGCCAGCGTCTTGTTCGGCGCCATCACCAGGGTGGGGCGCTGCAGCTTCTCGATCATCCAGGCCGTGGTGGCCGACTTGCCGGTACCGGTGGCACCGAGCAGCACGACGTCCTTCTCCCCTCCCCTGATCCGCCGCTCCAGCTCGGCGATCGCCGCCGGCTGGTCACCGTTCGGCTGGAAGGGACTGACGACCTCGAAGGGCGCCACGGACCGCTCAATACTCGTGATGGGACGCACGACTCCACCGTACGACCCATCACTGACATCGCGGGCGGCTTCGCTCAGGCGGACCAGATCGGCAGGTACTCCAGACCCAGCAGGGCCACGACGGTGCCTAGGCCCGCACATGCGATCAAGCGGACCCTCCACCGGTCGGGTTCCCGGGCCGGCTCTCCCCCGGCCTCGCGCAGACCCGCCTCCTTGATGTGCGACCAGCCGGAGAGCAGCATGACCGCCAATGCCAGCATGGTGTCGACGTACAGCACCAGCACATGCCGGGCCGAATTGCCCTTGACCATCCCGACGACCAGCAGCCAACCGGTCCCGAGCACGATGCTGCTCAAGATCCGCGTCCTGATCGTCCGGTCCCGGAAGAGCAGGAGCAGGAAGGCGATCACGAGCACGAGGCTGCCGATGCCGAGGACGTCCAGCAGCAGCACCGGAGCAGCCTCGATGAACGACCCCTCCACGACTCCCCCTTGATCCACGCGCGAACGCGCGCCCGAACTCTACTCCCGGGCGCTGTCGCGGGCGAGGGCGACCAGGCGGGAGATGGCCCGCAGGTACTTCTTGCGGTAGCCGCCGCGCAGCATGTCCTCCGGGAAGACCTGGTCGAAGGGCAGGCCGGAGGCGGTGATGGGCAGCTCACGGTCGTACATCCGGTCGGCCAGGACGACCAGGCGCAGCGCGGTGGACTGGTCGTCGACCTGGCGCACGCCGCGCAGGCAGACCGCGGTGACGTCGTCCAGCAGCGCGCCGTAGCGGCTGGGGTGGACGGCGGAGAGGTGGGCCAGCAGGGCGTCGAAGTCGTCCAGCGAGGCGCCCGGGGTGCGGGCGGCGACGGTCTCGACGGTCTCGTCGGTGTACGGCGGCGGGGCGTCGGGCAGGCCGCGGTGGCGGTAGTCCTGGCCGTCGATCCGCATCGGGCGGAAGTGCGCGGACAGGCCCTGGATCTCGCGCAGGAAGTCGGCGGCGGCGAAGCGGCCCTCGCCGAGCTTCTCCGGCAGGGTGTTCGAGGTGGCGCACAGCTTGACGCCGTTCTCGACCAGGCGGCCGAGCAGCGTGGAGACCAGGACGGTGTCGCCCGGGTCGTCCAGCTCGAACTCGTCGATGCAGAGCAGCGTGTGCCCGGAGAGGGTCTGGACGGCCTGCTGGAAGCCGAGCGCGCCGACCAGGTTGGTCAGCTCGACGAAGGTGCCGAAGGCCTTCGGGCCGGGGGCGGCGTGCCAGAGCGAGGCGAGCAGGTGGGTCTTGCCGACGCCGTAGCCGCCGTCGAGGTAGACCCCGGCGGGGCCGGTGGGCGCGGGGGCGGAGCGGCGGAACCAGCTGCGCTTGGGCGCAGAACCGTTTCCTCGCGCGAGGGTGCCTGCGAACTGCTCCAACACCTGCACGGCCTCGTACTGGCTGGGCTGGGTCTGGTCCGGGATGTACGTCCCGAAGCTCACGTCGGCGAACCGGGGCGGCGGGACCATCTCGGCGACCAGCCGCTCGGCGGGCACGACGGGGCGGCGGTCGGTGAGCGCGATCGGGTTGCCGGCCGGGCTCGCGGCGGCTATGGACTCGGTGGCGGTGGCGGGGCGGGAGGCTGCGGGCACGGTAGTAGAGGGTACGCCTGCCGGTAGCCGCCCTCGAAACGCCTCCGAACGGCCCTCGGTGGAACACTGAGGGCATGCAACAGTTGATCAGCCCGCTGGGTGCGCCGGTCGCCGATCCGGCCGCGCTGGAGTCGCTCGCCGCCGTCTACGCGTACCCCGACCAGGTGAATCAGGGGCACCCCTGGCTGCGCGCCAACATGGTGGCCGGACTGGACGGCGGGGCGAAGCTCGAGGGCCTGTCCGAGGGCCTGTCCGGCGACGCCGACAAGCGGATCTTCGGTGTGCTGCGCGCCCTGTCGGACGTGGTGCTGGTGGGCGCCGAGACGGTCCGCGCGGAGGGCTACCGTCCGGCCCGGGCCCGTCGGGAGTTCGCGGCGGCCCGGGCGGCGGCGGGGCAGGCCCCGGCCCCGGCGATCGCGGTCGTGAGCCGCTCGCTGAACCTCGACCTGAGTGCACCCCTGTTCACGGAACCGTTGGTCAGGACGGTCGTGATCACCGTCGAGGACGCCCCCGAGGAGCGCCGCCGGGCGGTCGCCGAGGTGGCCGACCTGGTGCTCGCCGGGCGGGGTTCGGTGGACCTGCGGGCTGGTGTGGCGGCCCTGGTGGAGCGTGGCTGGACCCGCCTGCTGAGCGAGGGCGGCCCGCGGCTGCTGGGACAGCTCGCGGCGGCGGGCCTGCTGGACGAGCTGTGCCTGTCGCTGGCCCCGTTGATCACGGGCGGCGACGCGCCGCGCATCGTCCACGATGCGGAAATGCCTGACGTGCAACGGATGCGGCTGGTCTCATTGATCGAGCAGAAAGGATTCCTCTTCACCCGCTACCTGCGTCACCTGGGTTCGGATGACCCCGTGACCCCCCGATCGTGATCCCGTTATGCGATGCCGGGGCCTGGGGGCCGGCCACTGGAAGGGACTCACGTGTTCAAGACGGTACTGATGATCGAAAAGGCTCTCTCGGACGCGGACGTGGAGCTCGTCACGACGCTCCACAGCGACGAGAAGGTGTCCTTCGTCGTCCTGATGCAGCCGCGCGGCAAGCAGGACGAACTGCTGCGGGCGCTCGACGACGTCGCCCTCGGCCACCTCGACAAGGTGGTGCACGAGCACGACGAATCCGAGAGCGGCCCGACCCTGGCCGGCGAATCGCTTGAGCACAGCCTGCGCCACCTGCGCCGGGCCGGGGCCGAGGCGGTCGGCGAACTGGTCGAGGACAAGCCGCTGGAGCGGCTGCGCGCGGTGGTCGAGGAACAGCGCGCGGACGAAGTGGTGGTGCTCACCTCACCGCACTTCGTGGAGGAGTTCTTCCATCGCGACTGGGCCTCCCAGGCCCGGCACAAGGTGGGGGTCCCGGTGCTGAGGCTGTTCGCCAGCGACTCCTAGATGCGCGCGCCCGTGGTGCAGAATCGTCCTTGCGGTCCGCCCGCGAGGACGATTCGCGCATCGCCGGACCCGCCTGCCCACTAGCCCCCGCCCGTACGGAGCCACGCCTTGAACGACGCCGCGCACGACCTGCACGCCCCGCACTTCATCGGCATCGGCGGCGCCGGGATGTCCGGCCTGGCGAAGATCCTCGCAGTGCGCGGTGCCAGCGTCTCCGGCAGCGACTCCAAGGAGTCCGAGACCGTCCTCGCGCTGCGCGCCCTCGGCGCGACGGTGCACGTCGGCCACGCCGCCGAGCACGTGCCGGACGGCACCAGCTGCGTCGTCGTCTCCAGCGCGATCCGCGCCGACAACCCGGAGCTGGCCGCCGCCCACGAGCGCGGCATCCCGGTGGTGCACCGCTCCGACGCGCTGGCCGCGCTGATGGGCGGCCGCCGGGCGCTGGCGGTGGCCGGCACCCACGGCAAGACCACCACCACCAGCATGCTCGCCGTCGCCCTCGGCGAGCTGGGCCTGGAACCGTCCTACGCGATCGGCGGCGACCTCGACGCCCCCGGCTCCAACGCCCACCACGGCACCGGCGAGATCTTCGTCGCCGAGGCCGACGAGAGCGACCGCAGCTTCCACAAGTACGCGCCCGAGGTGGCGATCGTGCTCAACGTGGAGCTGGACCACCACGCCAACTACGCCTCGATCGAGGAGATCTACGAGTCCTTCGAGACCTTCGTCGGCCGGATCGCCCCCGGCGGCACCCTGGTGGTCTCCGCCGACCACGACGGCGCCCGCGAGCTGACCGCCCGGGTGGCCGCCCGCGAGGGGCTGAACGTGGTGACCGTCGGCTCCGCCGAGGACGCCGACGTGCGCGTCCTCTCGGTGGTCGCCCACGGCATGACCAGCGAGGTCACCGTGCTGCTGAACGGCGCCGAGCTGGCCTTCACCGTCTCGGTGCCCGGCCGGCACTACGCCCACAACGCGGTCGCCGCGCTGGCCGCCGGCGTCGCGCTGGGCGTCCCGGCCGCCGACCTGGCCAAGGCGATCGGCGCCTACACCGGCGTGCGCCGCCGCCTGCAGCTCAAGGGCGAGGAGTCCGGCGTCCAGGTGATCGACTCCTACGCCCACCACCCGACCGAGATGACCGCCGACCTGGAGGCGATCCGCGAGGGCCTGGACGGCGAGGGCCGCGTCCTGGTGGTCTTCCAGCCGCACCTGTTCAGCCGCACCCAGCAGCTCTCCGAGGAGATGGGCCAGGCCCTCGCGCTGGCCGACGCCTCGGTGGTGCTGGACATCTACCCGGCCCGCGAGGACCCGATCCCGGGCGTGACCAGCGAGCTGATCATCGACGCCGCCCACCGGGCCGGCGCCGACGTCACCGCCGAGCACGACTTCGCCGCCGCCCCCGCCCTGCTGGCCGGGCTGGCCCGCCCGGGCGACCTGCTGCTCACCATGGGCGCGGGCGACGTCACCAACCTCGGGCCAGAAATTCTCAAGCACCTCGCGAACGTTGCCTCCAACGTCTGACGTACGCCGAGCGGGAGTCGTGATGAGCTACGAGATCCAGAAGTCCGAGGCCGAGTGGCGCGCCCAGCTCAGCCCCGAGGAGTACCACGTCCTCCGCGAGGCGGGCACCGAGCGCCCGTTCGTCGGCGAGTACACCGACACCAAGACGGTCGGCGTCTACAGCTGCCGGGCCTGCGGGGCGGAGCTGTTCAGCTCCGAGACCAAGTTCGACAGCCACTGCGGCTGGCCCTCGTACTACGCGCCGCTGGCCGAGGACCGGGTCGAGTACATCGAGGACGACTCGCTCGGCATGCGCCGGGTCGAGGTGCGCTGTGCCCGCTGCGGCGGGCACCTGGGGCACGTCTTCGAGGGCGAGGGCTACGGGACGCCGACCGACCAGCGCTACTGCATCAACAGCATCTCGCTGACGCTGCGGCCGGCCGAGTAGGACGGACGGCGGAAGGCCCGGACGATCGTCGTCCGGGCCTTCCGGCTATCCGGCCAGCGGCGCGAAGCGGACCGGCAGGTGCACCAGGGCGCGGTGGAACGGACCCGGGCGCCAGAGCAACTCCCCCGCCGGGGTGGACAGTTCGAGGTCGCTGAGCCGGCTGGTCAGCTGCTCGATCGCGGTGATCGCGATCAGCAGGGCCGGGTCGCGGGCCGGGCAGGCGTGCGGGCCGGCCGCCCAGGCCAGGTGGGCGCTCTCGCCGCTGCGCAGCTCGGTGCCGTCGGTGGGCGGCGCGGCCTGGGAGTTGGCGGCCGCGTACGAGACCAGCACCAGCGAGCCGGCCCTGATCTCCCGGCCGTGGAAGGTGATGTCGTAGCGCGGGTAGTGGGCGGAGAGGTTGGCCATCGGAGGCTCGTGCCAGAGCACCTCGTCGATCGCCTGGTGGGCGGTCATCGCGCCGCCGAACAGCGAGCCGGCGTAGCGGGCGTCGGTGAGCAGCCGCAGCAGGGCGTTGCCGATCAGGTTGGTGGTCGGCTCGTGCCCGGCGATCATGGTCAGGGTGATCTGGCGGATCACCTCGTCGTCGTCCAGCGCGACCGGGTGGGTGACGAACCAGGAGGCGAGGTCGTTGCGGGGGCGCTCGCGCCGCTCGGCGACCATCGCGGTGACCACCCCGACGAGTTCCCCGTACGCGGCGCAGGCCCGTTCGGTGGACTCGATCAGCCCGGTGATCGCGGCCACCACCCGGGCTCGCTGCTCCTCGGGCACGCCGAACCAGGTGGTGAGCACGAAGGCGGGCAGCCGGCGGGCGTACTCGGCGATCAGGTCGGCGCGGCCGACCGCGGCGAACCCGTCGATCAGCTGGTGGGCGGCCGCGGCGACCTGGCGCTGCAGCCGGTGCGGCTCGAACAGGGCGAGGCCGTCGGTGATCACCGCGCGGTAGCGGGCGTGGGTCCCGCCGTCGCTGAACAGGGCGGTGGGGCGGTAGCCGAGCACCGGCAGCAGCGGGGAGTCCGACGGGACGGTCCGCTGCCAGGCGCGGGAGTCCTTGGAGAAGGTGTCGGTGTCGCGCAACAGGTCCAGGGCGGCCTGGTAGTCGGTGACCAGCAGGGCGTCCACGCCGGGCGCGATCTCCACCGGGGCGACGGCGCCGTGGCGGCGCAGCCGCTCGTACACCAGCTGGGGGTCGGCGGCGAAGACCGGGCCGTAGATCGGGGTCGGGCGGGTCTCGACGGTCACGAGCCCTCCTGGGTGGCGGCGGTGGCGGCGGTGGCGGTGGCGGCGGCGGTGGCGGGCAGGGTGTCCAGGACGTGCTCGGCCAGGGCGACCAGCGCGTCGAGGCTGCTCCCGCGCTCGCGGGCGTCGCAGAGCAGCAGCGGGGTGGCGGCGTGCAGGTCCAGGTGGGTGCGCAGCACCTCGACCGGGTGCTCCGGGGAATCCGGGAAGCGGTTGACCGCCACGGCGTACGGCAGACCCTGCTCCTCGACCATGTCCATGATTTCGAAGGAGTCGGCCAGCCGGCGGGTGTCGGCGAGCACCAGGGCGCCCAGCGCGCCGCGGGCGACGTCCTGCCAGAGCGGGAAGAAGCGGCGCTGGCCCGGGGTGCCGAACATGTAGAGCACCAGGTTGCCGGGCAGGGTGAGCCGGCCGAAGTCGACCGCGACGGTGGTGGTGGACTTCTCGGGCAGGCCCGCCAGGTCGTCCACCGGCCGCCCGGACTCCGTCATCGCCTCCTCGGTGTGCAGGGTGGCGATCTCGGAGAGGGTGCGGATCAGCGTGGTCTTGCCGACCCCGAACGGGCCGGCGACCACCAGTTTCATCAGCGTCTGGTCCCGGTCGGGCAGGTAGCCCACCCGGCTCGGCCGCCCCTCGGGGGAGCCGGCCCGGTCACCGGAGCGCACGGAGTCCAACGAGGAGCCTCTCGACGATGGAACGGTCGGTCTGCTGGGCACGCGGGATCGGCGCGCGGGCGTGCAGGCAGCCCGCCTCGACCAGATCGGCCGCGAGGAAGACGGTGGCGCTGACCGGCAGGCGCAGGTGCGCGGCGGCCTCCACCACGGTCAGCGCGCCGGGGCGCAGCAGCTCCCAGAGCCGACGGTGTTCGGGTTCGAGTCCGGTCGGCGGTTCGGCGCGGTCGGCGAACAGCACGGTCAGCCGCTCGAAGCCCTCGGTGCCGGGGCGGCTGCGGCCGCCGGTGGCCAGGTAGGCGGGCACCATCCGCCTGCGGGGGACGGCACTCATGCGCCCACCTCTCCCCCAGCCTGCGGCCGGGGGGACTCCCACCGCTCGGCAGGGGCACTCGCCCACGCGCGCGTCTCGATGATTCGCTCGCTCATGACCCTGCGGTGGGATCCTGCCGCCGGGACGGGCTGGCGAGCACGCGGCCCAGGGCGGCGACCTGGAGCTGCATCTGGTAAGCCACGTTGCCGAGTTGGGCGTCCGGGGCGGTGAACACGGCGAGCGCGGTGTTCTCCCCGGCCGGGACGACGACGGCGTAGCCGAGGTCGGACTCCACCACGGTCTGGGCCAGGCGGGGCCGCTCGGCGTCGGTGAAGGCGGTGGTGAAGGCGCGGGCGGCGGCGTGCACGGTGGCGGTCATCGCGGCGACCCGCTCCGCGGAGGCCCGGCCGAGGCCGTCGGAGGCGGCCTCGACGAGTCCGTCACCGGTGGCGACGACCGCGTGCAGCACCCCCGGCAGCTCCAGCAGCGGGTTCAGCACCCAGGAGATCTCGTCGGTGGCGGTCGGGCTGGGCGAGCTGCTCACTGCTCGGCTCCTTCTAAGGTCGGGCCGGTGGTGCGGTCACCGGTGGTGCCGGGTTCGTCCGGTACGGCGCTCTCGCGGGCGGCCCGCGCCACGGCGGCCCGGCCGGAGCCGGTGCCCTGCTGCAGCGCCTGCCAGTGGGCGGAGGCCCGCTCGGGGGTGCGGTGGTTCGGTTCGGCCCCGGGCCCGCCGGTCGCGTCGGTGGGCGCGCCGGTCGGCCCCCCGGCGGGCTGCTCGGCCGCCAGTGGACGGCGGCGGCGCCGAGTGGGCAGGCCGCTGCCGTCGCCGGACCGGACCGCGGCCGGGTCGGGGTCGGCGTCAGGGCCGGGGCCGGGCACCGCGTGGATGGCCGGCGCCGGGAGCGGGCCGGGCTGGTTGTGGCGGTCGGCGAGCACCGGCCCGTCCTGCTCGTCGGCGTCGCGCATCGGCGGCACGGCCAGGACCGTGGGCGCCAGGACCGTGGGCGCCGGGGCCGGACCGCCGCCGGCCCGCAGCGGCAGCGGGGTGAGCACCGACAGCGGCTGCTCCTCGTCCACCACCGTCACCAGCGCGGCCGGGATCCGCAGGATGGTCCGCATGCCGCCGTACGGAGAGGGCTCGATGTGGCAGGTGAAGCCGTACTGCCGGGCCAGCTTGCCGACCACCGCGAAGCCGGTCCTGGGCGGGTTGCCGAGCTCGGTGAGCAGCACGTCCGGCGGGCCGGCCAGCAGACGGCGGGCCCGGCGCAGCTGGTCCTCGTCCATGCCGATGCCGCTGTCGTCGGTGATCACCAGCGCGCCGCGACCGCCCTGCTGGACGGTGACCGGCACGTCGGTCTCCGGGTGGGAGTAGGCGGTGGCGTTGGCGAGCAGTTCGGCGATCGCCATGGCGATCGGCTCGGCGGCCCGGGCGACCACCGCGAGCCGCTGCTCCCGCAGGTGGTTGGCGACTTTGATCCGGGCGTAGCCGGGCACCCGGGAGAGCGCGCCGACCACCACCTCGGTGAGCGGGGAGTCGGTGCGGGCCAGGCCCGGCCAGGCCTCGCAGAGCACGGCGACGGTCTGGATCCGGCGCAGCGCGACCTCGTTGCGGAAGTCGACCTCCAGCAGCCGGGGGTCGTCGTTGTCGTGCTGGAGCTGCTGAACCAGGCTCTGGATCTGGTAGAGCAGGGTCTGGATCCGGGAGGTGGCGCCGCGCATGGCGGCCCGGGCGGCGGCGTCGACCCGTTCGCGCTCGTCGGCGAGGGCGGCGGTGGCGGCGTCCAGGACGGACTGCAGGGCGCGGACGGCCTCGGCTCCGACGGCCTCCGGGTCCAGCGGGCCGACCAGTGGGGCGTTGGCGTGCGTCAGGCGTACGGCAGTGGCGGCGACCCGTTCCCCGGCGAGGTGGCCGATCTCGGCGAGCAGGGCGGCGGCGTGCTGCTCGGTGGTGGCGAGCCGGCGTTCGGCCTCCTCGGCCCGGGTGGTCGCGGCGGCGGCCCGCTGCTCGGCCTCCCGCATGGCCTCCTGCGCCTCCCGGGACTGTCGCTCGGCGGCCCGGTGGCGCTCGTCCGCGGCCCGGTGGCGTTCGCCGGCCCGGCGGGCCTCCTCGACGGAGCGCCGAACGGCCTCCCGGGAGTCGTGCGACTCCTGTTCGGCGCGGGCGAGTCGGGCCTCGGCGGCCCGGGCGCGCTCCTCACCGTGGTCGCGGGCGGTCTCGGCGGCCGTCGCCCGGGCGACGGCGCGGGCTCGGCCACGGGAGAGCACGACCGTGGCCGCGGCGGCGACCAGCGCCAGGGCGATCAGCGCGATCTGCATCGAAGTCCTCGGGTGTCCTGGCCGGCTGGCGCCTGGGCCGCGGGGGTCAGTTCCGGCCGGAGCGCGGGCGCGGGACGCGGGCGGCTTCTTCGGCCAGTTCGCGGGCCACCAGGGCCACCTGGCCCATCGACTCCAGGATGCCGGGCTTGGCGGAGCCGTCCAGGTGCCGGTACTCGGCCGCGACGGTGAGCACCAGCCGCTCGGGCAGGCCGAGTTCGGGGTGGCGCTGCTCGGCGATCACCCGCCGGGCGGCGTCCAGGGCGGGTATCCCGGCGCCGTGCAGGGCGTGGGCGCGCTCACGGACGTAGTCGAGGTAGCCGATGTGCTGCCGGACGCCGTCCCGGTCGAGCACCGGGCCGTGGCCGGGGACGAAGATCTCGGCGCCGGTGGCGAGGGCCTGCTCGCAGGCGCCGATGACGTTCGCCAGCGGGCCGGCCCAGTGCGAGGGGTGGTCGCCGGGCTGCTCGGGGGTCGAGGAGAAGATCACGTCGCCGGTGAACACCGCGCGCTGGTGGGGGAGGTGGACCATCAGGTCTCCACCCGTGTGGGCGGCGGGCAGGCTGGTGATCTGCACCGGGTAGCGGCCGACCTTGATCTCCAGCTCACCGGTGAAGACGGTGTCCGGGTGCACCGCCTCGGTCTCGGACCAGTCGAAGACCCCGAAGTGCTCCCGCAGGTAGCCGCCGAGCGGGGAGTCCGGGTCACTGTTGGCGATCAGCGCGTGCTGCTGCTGCGGGGAGGGCTCCCAGTGGATGTGGTCCAGCGCCTCGCGGGTGGCGATCACCTCGGCGTCCGGCAGCACCCCGGCGCCCCACAGGTGGTCGCCGTTGGCGTGGGTGACGACCACCCGGTCGATCTCCACCCCGGTCGGCAGCAGGCGTCGGCTCGCGGCGAGGAACTCCCCGGCCAGCGAGGGGTCGTACGGGGTGTCGATCCAGAGCGCGGTGGTCTCCGAGGCCAGCAGGCCGCAGTTGGCCAGGCCCCAGCCCCGCTTCGGGGGGAGCCACACGTACAGGTCCTCGGCAATCGCGCTCACGTTCGCACGGTTGATCGTCATGCGCGCGATTATGCCCACCTTGCGCCAGGAGTGGGGCAAAACCTGCACGGACGGCCGGAGTTCATGCCCCAGTCCCTCCCGGGCTGTCCGGTTTCGCGCCGCGTGGTCGAGACCAATCGTCTCAGATCTCGGGACGACCGGTGGACACCTCGCCCCGGAACCCCGACGGGACGTCGGACCGGGGCGAGGGCAGGACGCGGCAGACCTCGACGGTGACGTCCACGGTGTCCAGACCGATCACCCGCCCCTCCACCGCGACGAACCCCTTCTCCCCCGAGCGGAACAGCGCCGCCAACGGCGAGTTCCGGCTCGCCGCGGTCAGCGCCTCCACCGCCATCGCGGAGCCGAAGGCGAACACCCCGCACAGCACGACGCACGGCGCGTGCCGGGGCGTACGGGTGACGAAGATGAAGCCGTGGTCGCGGATCAGCTCCCCGGCCGGGCTGTACAGCGCCTCGAAGGTCATCCCGCCCCAGCGGGCACGGGCCTCGTCCGGGTACTCGATGGCGAAGTCCGGGAACACCGCGTCCAGCACGCCCGCGGAGTAGGAGTTGACGCTCGGACCGCCGATCGAGAAGGTCGGCATCCGTGGATCCTGGGCGCCGGCCACCACCAGTTCGATGGTGGCCTTCCGGTTGACCTTCCGCAGCAGGTCGGTGAGCTCCGCTATCGCCCTGGCCTCGGCCATCGGCACGAACAGCACGTTCTTCGGCCCGCGGCTGGTGAGCTGGCAGCCGTCCGTGGTGAACGCGAACTCCGCCACCTCGAGGCTCGGCGTGATGATCTGCACCCGGCTGTACGGCGCCAGCAGCACCCGCAGGAAGCCGTACCGCAGGAACAGTCTGGTCCGGGCGAGGAAACGGGCCGCGAGGAAGCCGATCACCGCCGGAACCGATGCGATCAGCACCTGGAGAAGGATCTCCATATCATCCCCCCGGCGGAAGACTCGACCACGAACTGTGCGTCCTGGTTAAGTCCCCGCCGTGGCCGAAAATACCCCCCTCGCGGCGATTCCGGGCGTCAGGATCACCGCACGGTGGACTACTTCAAGTGCCTGATCCCCTTGCGCTCCCCCGCACAGCGCTCGTACCCGAGCCACGCGTTGACCGCCAGCATCGGCGCGTTGGTGATGTCGTTGCTGGTGTACGCGCTCCGGTAGCCGGCCGCCGCAGCGAGCCGCAGCGACTCCAGCTTGGCCAGCTTGGCCAGACCGCGGCCGCGGAACTCCCGGCGGCAGGCGGTGAACGCGGACCAGTAGCGGTCCACCCCGTCGGTCTGCGCCATGGTGAACGCGGCCGGCTCACCGTCCACCACGGCGACGACGGTCAGCCCCAGGTCCAGGTCCGGTCGGGCCCAGTCGCCCCGCAGCCACTCCTCGTAGTCCAGGGCGTCGATCGACACCTCCCCGGGCTCGTCCCGGATGGCGTCCGCCTCCACCAGGAACAACGGGCGCGGATCGTCCGCCCAGTCCGTGGCCGGGCGCAGCTCGACACCGGCCGGCCGGACCGGCGCCTGGGGCAGCGGCAGCGTCAGGTCCCTCCCGCCGAACTGCGCCGCGCGCCTGAGCTCGTAGCCCCGGGCGGTGGCGAAGGCCAGCGAACCGGGCTCCTCGTCCAGCCAGCTGTGCAGCTCGGTCACCCCGTGCCCGGCCAGATGCCGTTCGGCCGCGGCCAGCAGCGCGGTGGCCGCGCCGCGCCGCCGGAACTCCGGCAGCACGCTGCCGTTGGCGTAGCCGACGCCGGTGGTCGTCGTCCCGAGCACCAGGCCGCAGCGGACCGCGCCGACCACCCGGCCGTCCGACTCGGCCACGAAGGTGCGGAAGTGCTGGTCGGGATTCTGCTGGGCGTTCAGCCAGAGCAGGGCCTCGGCGGTCATCACCAGGTGCTCGCGCCCGGCCCGGTGGGCGGTGGCCACCGCCTCGGCATCGGCGGGGCGGAAGTCTCGGATCGTCAGTTCAGTCGACGTCATGGGTTCCCACGCTATCCGCGCCGACCCGTGGCCGCCTCCGAATTTCTCGCCGACGGGCCACCCCACCTGCAGGGTTACCGCGGGCCAAGGACTGGAGTCCGTCAGCACCAGGACGGCAAGCTCAAATAATGCTCTGAGAAGACCGGGTGAGGCTTGGCAGCCACCCCGCCCGGGGACATCCTCAACAGCACGGCCGCGCGGTCCTGGCGACGACGCCCGCACCGCCCGACGGCCTCCCCGTCCAGCCCTCCGAAGGGGGCGAACCGATGACTTCCCCTGCCCTGGACCTGCCCGGCTCCGCCACCGCCACCGCCACCGCCACCCGGCTCGGCGTGGGCCTCGGCTGGCGCACCGAGATCGACACCGTGGTCGAGCGCCAACCCGGCCTGGACTGGGTCGAGGTGGTCGCCGAGAACCTCTGCGCCGACCACCTGCCCACCTCGCTCACCGTCCTGCGCGAGCGCGGCGTCACCGTCGTCCCGCACGGCGTCGGCCTCGGCCTCGGCGGCGCCGACCTGCCCGACCCCGCCCGGCTCGGCAAACTCGCCGGGACGGCGCTGGCACTCGGCTCCCCGCTGGTCACCGAGCACCTGGCCTTCGTCCGGGCCGGCGGCCTGGAGGCCGGCCACCTGCTGCCCGTCCCCCGCACCCGGGACTCGCTGCGGGTGATCGCCGAGAACGTCCGGATCGCCCAGGAGCAGCTGCCGGTGCCGCTCGCCCTGGAGAACATCGCCGCCCAGCTCGCCTGGCCGGACGACGAGTTCACCGAGGGCGAGTTCCTCGCCGAACTGGTCGAGCGCACCGGCGTCCGGCTGCTGATCGACGTCGCCAACCTGCACACCAACCGGGTCAACCTGGGCACCGACCCGGCCGCCGAACTCGACCGCCTGCCGCTGGAGGCGCTCGCCTACGTGCACGTCGCGGGCGGCACCCTGGTCGACGGCGTCTGGCACGACACCCACGCCCACCCCGTCACCGAACCGGTGTTGGAGGTCCTGGCCGAACTCTGCGCGCGGGTCGCACCGCCCGGCGTCCTGCTGGAACGGGACGCCGACTTCCCGCCGCCCACCGAGCTGGCCGGTGAACTGGACGCCATCCGCCGGGTGCTGGAGGGGAGCACCCCGCGATGAACGACCTGGAAGGCGCATCCGCGACCGGCACAGCCCGGGAGAGGTTGGCCCGGCGCCAGGAGGAGCTGATGACCGCCCTGGTGGCCGGCGGGCCCGTCCCGCCCGGCTTCGACCCGGACCAGGTCCGCGCCCAGTCCACCGGCCTCGCCGCCAAACGGCGCGACACCACCGCGACGGTCGTCCCCGACCTGCCCCGCCTGCTCGGGGCACAGTACGGGCCGCTCTTCCTCGACTACGCCCGCACCCACCCGCAGACCGGCGGCTACCGCGCCGACGCCCGGGCCTTCGCCGAGTGGGTGCGCACCGACGGCGGCCCGCTCGCCGCCGACCGCCGCCGGGCCATGGAGCTGTGGCTCCACCCGGCGCCCGAGCGGCCGCCCGGCCCGCTCGCCCGCCTGCGCCGGGCCCTGCGCGAACGCTGAACCGACGTCATCTCGGGGGAACCGCCCATGTGGCACAACAGCTACTTCCTGATCCCGGCCGTCCTGCTGGCCGCCGCCGTCCTGTACGCCGTCCAGACCCGGCAGCGGGTCGGCCACGTCCCGAACCCGCAGGGCCTGCCCGGCCGCGGACTGCCGCTGCTGGACACCGCGTTCCTGGCCGGCGGTCCTGGCCGGGTCTTCGACACCGCGATGGTCCGGATGCACCTAGCCGAGCAGGCCGTGGTCAACCGCGCCGGCCTGGTCACCCTCACCGGCGCCAGGCCCTACGACGCCGTCGACCAGGCGATCCACGACGCCGTCGGCCCGACCGGCAGCCGTGAACTCGGCCCGTTGCGGCGCATGGTGATGCGCTCGGCCGCCGTCCAGGAGATCGGCGACCGGCTCGCCGATCGCGGCCTGACGCGCCGCCCCGAACGGCTGGAGCACGCCCGGAAGGCCCGCCGGTTGCTCTGGCAGACGATGCTCCTCGTCGCGGCCTCCATCCCGGTCTCCCTGCTGCTCGACAACGCCGGGATCCCCTCCGACCGCCCCAACCTCTTCATCCCGGGCTTCCTGCTGTTCGCCGGCGCCGTCGCGCTGGTCACCAGCGCGCCGCCCAAGGGCCGGGTCACCCCGGCCGGGCAGCGCCAGCTGTCCCTGATGCAGGGCAGCCCGTGGACGCCCAAGTCCGGTGTCTCGCCGAAGCTGACGGGCGGCGCGATGCTGGGCGCGGTCGCCCTCGGCGGGATGGCCGCGGCCGCGCTGGACAACCAGGAGCTGGAGGCGGCGATGCTGGCCGCGGCGGCCGAGGAGGAGGCGATCCGGCAGGCTTCCTCGTCCTCGTCCTCGTCCTTCTTCTCCTCCTCGTCCTCCTCGTCGAGCTCCTCCTCCTCGGGCTCCTCCTGCTCGTCGAGCACCTCGTCCTGCGGCTCTCCCGACTCCGGCTCCTCGCACCACTCCTCCTGCGGGTCCTCGCACCACTCCTCCTGCGGCTCCTCGCACTCCAGCAGCTGCGGCTCCTCCTCCAGCTGTGGTTCCAGCTGCGGTTCGAGCTGCGGGAGCAGCTGTGGCGGCTCCTGACGTCACAGTTCGGTATCGCGCTCCGGGAAGCCGTTCCCCGCGCCGTCGACCCAGGCATAGAACAAGCCCATGTGGTTGCTGTTCCTGATCCCGGCCTGTGTCGCAGCGGTGCTGGCCTGCCTCCGGCTGGTACGGATGACCGCCGCCGCCGACGCCCTGGCCGATCAGGACCTGCTGCGTCCGCCGGAGGCCGTCGGCATCGGCCTGTACGAGACCGCCTACCTGGCCGGCGGCCCGGACCGGGTGGTGGAACTCGCCCTCGTCCTGATGGCCGGCCGGGGGCGCCTGCACCTCGCCCACACCGGCTGGACCACCGTGGTCGACCCCAAGGGCCGCAGCCGCCTGGAGCGCGCGATCATCGCCACCGTCGGCCCCGAGGGCCAGTGCCGCACGGACGAGCTGCGCCGGGCGATGGCCGAGCACCCCACCGTGCTGGAGATCGGCGCCCGGCTCTCGCTGGCCGGCCTGGCCACCCCGGCCCTGGTGCAGCGCAACACCGTGGTGGTGGTCCGCCACGTCCGGCACGCCCTGCTGCTGACCCTGGTCCTGCTCGCCGCCGCCCTCTCCCTCAGCGGCTTCACCGGCGGTGACACCCTCGCCCCGCTCGCCTGGTTCTCCCTGCCGCTGATCCTCACCTCGGGCACCCTGCTGATGGCCCGCGTCGACATCTACCCCTACACCCGCTGGGCCTCCCCCATCGGCCAGGAGGTCCTGCGCGAGGTCCGGCCCACCCGCCAGCACGGCCTCGCCGACGACGAGGAACGTGAACTCCTCACCGCCGTCGCCATGAACGGCCCCGCCGTCCTCCCCGACCCCCGCCTGCGCGCCGCCCTCCGCCCGCACCGGACGTAACCCGCGCCCGTGGCAACGACCGGAGGCCGGCCCCCCCGTACACAGGGGACCGGCCTCCGTAGGACGCGGGTCAGACCAGGCCGTTCAGCAGCTCGCTCACCGGCTTGCGGCGGCCGGTGAAGAACGGGACCTCCTCGCGGACGTGCAGCCGGGCCCGGGAGGGGCGCAGGTCGCGCATCAGGTCGACGATCCGGTGCAACTCGTCCGCCTCGAAGGCGAGCAGCCACTCGTAGTCGCCGAGCGCGAACGAGGCGACCGTGTTGGCCCGCACGTCCGGGTAGCCACGGGCCATCTGGCCGTGCTCGGCGAGCATCGCGCGCCGCTCGGCGTCCGGCAGCAGGTACCACTCGTAGGAGCGGACGAACGGGTAGACGCAGACGTAGTCGCGCGGGCGCTCGTCGGCGAGGAAGGCCGGGATGTGCGACTTGTTGAACTCGGCCGGGCGGTGCAGCGCCATGTTCGACCAGACCGGCTCCAGGTGGCGGCCCAGGCCGGTGCGACGGAAGCGGTTGTACGCCTCCTGCAGGTCGTCCGAGTCGGCGGCGTGCCACCAGACGAGGATGTCGGCGTCCGCGCGCAGACCGGACACGTCGTACGTGCCGCGCACGGTCACGTCCTTCGCGGCCAGCTGGGCGAACAGCTCGTCCACCTCGGCAGCCAGGGCGGTGCGGTCCTCGGGCAGGCCGCCCTTGAGCTTGAACACCGACCACATGGTGTAGCGGATGACCTGGTTCAGGTCGCGCGCCTTCTTCTTCTCGGGCTGCTGCTCCGGCTGCTGCTCAACGGTCTCAGTCATGCGCCCATTGTCCTCTCCGTGGAACCTTCCCCGGTCGCCGGGGTCAACAGTTTGTCGATGGCCGCCGCGGCGGCGGCCGCCGAACCGATGCAGGCCGGAATGCCCACCCCGTCGTACGCGGCGCCGCACAGCGCCAGCGCGCCCACCGCCTCCGCCGCCGCCCGCACCCGGGCCACCCGGTCCAGGTGGCCCACCGGGTACTGCGGCAGGCCGGCGGTGAAGCGCGAGACGAAGGTGTCGTACGGCCGGGCGGTCAGCCCGATCGCCTCCTCCAGGTCCGCCAGCGAGCGGGCCACCAGCTCCTCGTCCGGCAGCTCCAGCGCCTCGTCCTCGCGGTAGCGGCCCAGCGAGGTGCGCAGCAGGAAGGAGTCCGGGGCGGAGCGGTCCAGCCAACCCCACTTGTTGGAGGAGAAGGTCGAGGCCTTGATCCGCCGCCCGTCCACCGGCGGCACCAGGAAGCCGCTGCCGCTGGGCGGCTCGGCCAGGTCGGCCCGGCGGAACGCCAGGGTCACCAGCGCCATGCCCGCGTACTCGACGGCGTCCAGCTCGACGGCGGCCGCCGGGGCGTCCGCGCGCAGCAGCCGGGCCGCGGCCGGGGCCGGGACGGCCAGCACCACGGCGTCGGCGTGCAGCACCTCGCCGCCGGCGACCACGCGCCAGCCCTCGGGGGTGCGGCGCAGCTCGTCCACCGGGGTGTCGGTGCGCAGGTCCACGCCCGCCTTGAGGCAGGCCTCGGCGACCGCCTCCGGCAGGGTGCCGAGGCCGCCGCGCAGCCCCTGGAACACCGGGGTGCCGACGACCGTCGGCCGGGAGGCCAGCTCGCGCACCCCCTCGACCAGCGAGCCGCCGCCCTGCGCGATCGGCAGCAACTGCGGCACGGCGGCGCGCAGCGAGATCTCGTCGGAGCGCCCGGCGTAGACGCCGCCCAGCAGCGGC
The DNA here is from genome assembly GCF_042883685.1 of Kitasatospora sp. NPDC058190. Classification (NCBI taxonomy): domain Bacteria; kingdom Bacillati; phylum Actinomycetota; class Actinomycetes; order Kitasatosporales; family Streptomycetaceae; genus Kitasatospora; species Kitasatospora sp. NPDC058190. The sequence continues at coordinate 1,303 of NZ_JBHVVI010000113.1, read as the reverse complement.
TCGACCAGCCGGTCCACCACCTCCTGGCCGAGCCGGTCGGCGACGTAGCGTCCGATCGCGACGTCCGCCCCGACCTCGGTCCCCCGCTCGTGCCGGGCCCGCTCCAGGCCCTCGGCGGTGAGCACCCCGGAGGCGGCCAGCGCCTCCAGGTCTCCCGGGACGCCCATCACCTGCCCGCCCGGCAGCGGCCGCAGCGCGCCCCGGGTCCAGATCGCCGCCTTCGCGGTGGTCGGCGGCTCCAGCTCGTCCCCCAGACCGACCGCCCGCGCCAGCTCCACCGCCTCCGGCCGCCGCGCCAGCACCGACTCGGCCCCGAGGTCCACCCGGGCCCCGCCGACCTCCCCGCCCCACAGCTTCCCGCCGACCCGCCCCGACGCCTCCAGCACCGTCACCCGGGCCCGCGCCGGCCCCCCGGCCGCCCCGCTCAGGAAGGCGGCCGCAGCCAGCCCCGCGATCCCACCACCGACGACGACGACCTGTGCATCCGACATGCCTCGCAGTCTCGCAGGTCTTTACACCGAACCCTCAATCCGCTGCACGCCCGCTGTTGGGCACCAGCCCGTCCAGGTCGATCTCGATCGGGAAAGGCACCGGACGTACGAGCTTTCCCCGGAAGATCCCGGTCGGGACGTAGGAGGAGGTCACACGCTCCAACTCGAAGACGTGGGCGACAGGGAGGCCGTCCTCCTCCTCGACGATCCAGTAGTGCGGGATACCTGCCTCGGCGTACTTGCGGAACTTGACCGTACGGTCGCGGTGCGCGGACTCCGGGGAGACGACCTCGACGACGAGGGCCACCTCGTCGGGAGTGAACTGGGTGCGATCAGGCTCGAATTCGGCCCGGACGACGAGCACGTCCGGCTCGGGGCGGTTCCGCTTGTCGAGCTTGATCGACATCTCCCTGCCGACCCGGTGCCCCTTCGGCACCTGGCGGCGCAGCGTGTACACGAGGTCCGTAACGACGTCGCCGTGCCACCAGCGCTGGGGAGACATCATGAAGACCAGGGCTCCATCGATCAGTTCGGTGTGTCGCGGCGCCTGCGGCAGGTGGTCGAGGTCGTCGGCAAACCAGCCCTCGTCTCTGGGCGCGTACATCCAGTCCGGCAGCTCGCTCATGGCCCCAAGATAGCGAGTTCCAAGACGCGGAGGGCCGCTGCTCGGACTGTGTGGTAGGGAGCGTGAAAAAAGGCGGTGGCGGGCCCCCCCCCCGGCCGCCCCCCCCCCCAGGCGGGTCACCCCCCCCCGGTGGCGGGCACCCAAGCCCCCCCGCCGGCGAGCCCGACCCGGTACCAGGGAGGCACAC
>NZ_JBHVVI010000112.1:0-27655 GCF_042883685.1 Kitasatospora sp. NPDC058190 | reverse complement strand
TCCTCACCCGTCCCGAACCCGGTGTCCAGAGACAACCAGTCGGTCTCCCGCACCACCACCCACGGATCGGGCAGAACATCAGGCACCGGCAGGCCAATAAACGCATCGGAGGTCGTCACCCACCGAACCCTACGACCCCCCACCGACGCGGCCCCGGTAGGTTCTCCACATGACAGCTACGGTGATCGACAGTTCCCCACCGCACTGGCCGCCGCTCTGACGGTGCCGTTCGACTACGACGGCGGCGAGGGCATCGACTCCGCCGGCTGTTGCAGTCGATCCCTCGACGCGACGGCCCCCGGCCGGTCGTCGGCCCGCCCGGCGTCGGCAAGACGATGCTGTCGGTCGCGCTCGGCCAGGCCGCAGTCGACGCCGGCCATAGGGTCTACTTCACCACCGCGGCCGAGCTCGCGGCCAAGTGCCACAAGGCGGCGCTGGAGGGCCGCTGGAAGTCGTGCATGAACTTCTTCGCAGGTCCCAGGCTTTTGATTGACGAGCTGGGCTACCTGCCGGTGCCCGAGGACGGTGCCTCGGCAGTGGCCAGGGCGTCGAGGACGGCGGCGAGCTGGTCCTCGGTGTGCTCGCCGGCTTGCGCGCGTTCGGCCACCGAGAGGGCGAGGTCGACGTGCTCGACGATCTCGGGCCAGCCCCCGCACTGGAGGCACCGGAACTCGTAGCTCCCACGCAGCTCGTGCACCCAGTCCCGCCACCTCCCGGCCGCCACACAGCCGACGTCCCAACGACGAGCGGCGCAGCAGGCGGAACCACGCCCCGGAGGCCGAGGGCTTGGTAGACGACGGCGCACCGCAACGTCCGTGGTAACGGCACCGCCGACAGACAGCGGCGGCACGACGGTTGCCGACGCGGCAGGCCAACGGCGGCACGACAACGGCCAGGACGGCGGCGACGAAACGGCGGCCGCAGCGAGCAAGCCGACGAAGCAGCGGCAGGACGACGGCGGGCAGGTACGGCGCGTCCGACCGGACGGCGCCTCACGGCAGACGGACAGCCAGCGACCCGCGCCCGGCCGTGGGAGCAGAGGGGCCCGGGCAACCGGGGCCGGGCATGGAAGCGGCACCGCGTCGAAGCCGAGCCTCCGCATCCACACCAGCCCCCGCCCTACGTGGCGCATACAGAGCTCTCATCCAGACCGCGGAAAACCCCACCACTTCTCACGACACCCGCAAATTCTCAACCAACTACGGAAACACGCAGGTCAAACGCCCATTGCAAACAGCCGACACCACCCCCAGCCCCGGTCTCCCACCCCGAAAACGCCCCCACCACGGCCCCAGTCCTTCCCGACCAACCCATAAACCCCCAGCCCACCGGGCAACACCCACCACCGAACCACCCACCCCGCCACAACGGAGCACCCGTACGCAACCAGAACCTCAACGGTGCGCCCATGGTCCCTCGGACCTCCGCCACACACAGGAGAACCGACCGCGACCCGGTGCGGCAGCCGGGACGGACGACGCCCCACGGCCTGGTGGTCGCGTGTCAGAACGTCAGGGCAAGCGCGGGACTGAGCACATAGCCGAGCCCTTCCAGGAACCCGTACCCCTGGCGGTGCAACACGTCCTCGTCTCGGAGGTCAAGGTCCGCGAGGAAGTCGATGCCCTCGTCAGGATGTTGTCGGCACGCAGAACGCGCCACCGCGCAGAAACCGAATCGGTGTCGTCCTGCGGGTCGTGGCCGCGCGCACGCAGACCCTGCTCCCAACGGCGCGCCGAGTCGTGGACCGGCCCGCGCCGGCCGCCCCGGCCTGTAACTGCGGGCAGGCGTACCGTCGGACCGCCCTGCGCCGGCGCCACCTGGACCAGCAGGCCCCGCACCTGCGCGAGGAAGCCCAGGAGCTGCTGGAGCAGATCGGCCCGGCCCTGGCCGACGCCGACTCCAAGATCAGTGATCTGGGCTGGTCGCCCCTACCCAGTTGGCGGGGCGACCGGCCTGACCGTCTATCGACTCACAGAGGGCGATGAGGAAGAACCGCCGCTAGAGCGGTCATAAAGCACCACGTGGCATGTGCCCCGGGACCCTACCGAGAATACGTAACTGTAGGTCTGGTAAGACCCGTATGCCTGGAATGCGCCGTTATCCCCGAACACCTGGCCGTTGTCGCAGACGAGGTTGAAGTCCATCCAGTCGCCCGAGGTAACGCCGCCGGTGGTGTACGACGCCTGATACCCAGAGGGATCATAGTTTGCACATACATATCCACCGCCGGCGTTGAGCCACGTGGAGTTGCAGGCTGCCGCTGAGGCAGTCCCGGCAGTAGCGAGGCCAATGCCGGAAGCGGCAAGGATCAGGCTGCCCACTACCGAAATCAGCTTGAATTTTTGCTTCACAGACTCTCCCGACTTCCCGTCGAAATCAGCGACTTGGACCGCAGGGCTGCGGCTCTGGAATCTTGCGGCACAAGGACCGCCCGTTCAACGGATATTGGCTCTACTCGCGTCTCAGCTTCGTCTCACACCCTTGAACAGGGCTTTGGGACGCCCTACAGCCCGCATGAGCCGGGAGGTTGGCGCCACTCAGGTTGAACTCGCGACGTCGTTGGTCAAGGTGGGGCGATGGTCAGCCCGGTCTCGGCCAGACATCCGTCGATGAGGTGAGGGCAGTATTGGATCTCGTATGCCTCGCCTGACGGTCCGCACAAGGTGGTCCGGGTCGGCGAACGCGACGTTGGCCAGGAACCCCCGCCTCAGCAGCGACCAGATCCCCTCAATCGGATTGAGGTCCGGAGCGTAGGCGGGCAACTGGTAGACGGTCAGCCAGTCCTGTGGGCCCGAGGCTCGCCCCCCCCACACACACACCACCGACCCCGCCGAGGACCAGCCAGCCACCTGACGACGGGAGGCGACGGGCCGGGGCGGCAGAGGCGCAGCGGCGGCGGGCTACGTGCATCCGCACACGCCGCAAGGCGCCGGCCACCACGAGGGCGGCCGGCGCCTTGCGGCTTGTCAGAACGTCAGAACGGGCGGCGCACGTTCGGCCGGGCGGGCTCGGGGCCGCGCAGGGCGAGGGCGGCGGTGCGGGTGCGCTCCAGCCAGCTCATGACCTGGCGCAGCGTGGCGGGGGAGAGCTGTTGGGTGAGGTTGCGGACGGCCTCGTGATCCTCATCGGTCAGGTTGTGGAGGCCGGCGCGTTCCAGGGCGGTGTAGAGGGGCTGGGCAGCGGGGCCGGCGAGGCGGCGGTGGGCGGCGTCGGTGATCTGGCGGGCCTGGTGGGCGGCCTCGCGGGCGCATTCGGCGATGTCCTGGCGGTGGCGCTCACGGCGCAGCGCGTGCTGGAGGGCGGTGTCGTGGTCGGGGTCGTAGCGCTCGGCGCGGGTGGTGGCGGTGTGGTCGTGGATGCGCTGCCACTCGGCGAGGGTGTCGGCGGCGGTGGCGTGGGCGGTTTCGTCGTCGGCGTCGGCGCAGCGTTCCTCGAACCGGGCTTGCTGCAGGGCCTGCGGGATGTTCTCCAGGGTCATCCCGGCTGCCCGGCGGCGGACCCGGCTGGGGACGTCGCCGAGCAGCCCGTGCTCCTGGTCGTCGGGCTCGTCCTCGTCCTGGGTGTGGTCAGGGCGGGCGGGTGCTGGGCGAGGGCGGCGTGCAGCGTCGCGCCGGCCTGCCACGCCTCGGCGTGCACGACGGGCTCCGGAACGGTGAGGCCTTGCATTATTCCTGACGCGCCGTATTCCCGGCCTCGCCTGCGGTTCGAGCGTGTCGTCGGGGGCCGGGCCAGGGATAGCCGAGCTGATCGGCGAACTCCTTCGAACCCCCACAGACCTCGGCGACCTCGCGGGGGTCTCCGGCCGTGAGACAGGCCTCAAGGGTGTCGACCTGGTCAGCCGGGTCGTCTGCGGAGATCGGAATGGTCATCCTGAACTGAAGCCAAGGACGGTCTTCCCTGATCGCCGAGCGGCCGGGGTGGAACAGGAAGACGGTGATCTGGTCAGGGTCCCAGTGCCAGGCGGAGACAGCTCCCAGCTCGCATTCCCAGGCCGCCAGCCAGTCGGTGTGCTCCCGAAGCCGCCCCTCCAGCAGCCTGGCGACTGTTCGGGCCGGCCACTCCCAGCTGTGATCCGCCGCGGCCCGGTCGACCTCCGCTTCGTACTGGTCGACGTCGAACCTGAGCTCCGGGAGACCGACCTCCTCCGCAAGCGGGTTGCGCCAGCCGCTCCAGACCACGTGCTGCCCATCGTGCCTGATCGTCACATAGACAGCGCCGCAGCAGGCCTCGGCGCATCCAGCCACAGCGACCCGCACCTCACGAGGAGTGTCGGTCGCATGCAGCAGCGACTTCGGACCCAGCAGATACCGCGGATCCTCCCCTGGGCCCTCCTCGAACACCTCGGCCAGGATGTCTCGTCCGTCGACGATCGGTCGGCATTCCACTGCGGCCCCCCGGGTCCCGAGCGGTGGCACGACGACACGAAGGGACAGCAGATGCAGTTCTGTAGTCACTGCCTGATGGTCTCGAAGTCAACGGAAGTTGTCAGTCGCGTTTCTGCTTGGGAGGAGCAGGATCCTCCGTTGTGGGCGTCCCAGCCTGGATTCGTCCGATGTCACGGGCGCGGGTGGCAAGGTAGTCGGCCCAAGAGGTCTTGGCGAACCCGGCCCAGCGGACTGCGGTGTTGGGGTGGAGTCCGAGGATGCTCGCGAGCACCGGTGCGGGCAGGTCGCCGGAGAGGGCGGCCACCTGCTCGCGCTTGGTCGGGGCAGGCAGCATCAGCGGGCCCAAGTCCTTTGCGGCGCGGGCCTGTACGCAGTCGGGGCACTCCAGCCGGTCCGGCCGGGCCTTCTCCCGCAGCTCCAGCTTCGAGTCCTCCTTCCCCCCGATCGAGCCCCGGCACGTCCAGCACGGGCGCAGCGTGGCGTTGGCCGTGCGGGCGGCCTCCAGCTGTTCTTCGGCCTCCCGTTCCAGGCGCTCCTCGCGGTCCTGGTGGCAGGGCCAGCAGCGGCCGCCGGGGCGGCGGGTCCACTCGACCTGTCCCTGGCGGCTGTAACTCCCAGGTGCTCTCCTCCTCGGGAACGTCGCCGCAGTCGGCGCAGACCAGGGAGTCCATCAGCTCCTGGTGGGCCTTGTGCTCCTCGTCCTCGCGGGCGGCCTGGCGCAGGTCGTAGGCGGCCCGGTTGTTCGGGTTCTCCAGCGCCTCGATGAGGGAGTGCCGGCCCGAGCGGCCGAAGCGCCACCAGATGGGCCCGAGCGGCCCGCGGGTGGCCAGCAGCTCCAGGGTGGTCGCGACGATGGGCACCGCGTCGTCGTAGACCCGCCAGCCGTCGCCGTTGTAGTCGCGCACCACCTTGCACCACCGGCCGCGCCAGCACTCGGCGGACAGGTCCGCCACGGCCTGCTGCCGGTTGGCCAGCGCGACCGGTCCGGCGTCGGTGACGACCAGGGCGACCGGCGGGTACCCGGGCCGGGTGTGACCCGGCCAGGTTCGGCGCCACCAATGCACCGTCCGGTCTGCCGGCTCCTCGTCCGCGAAGGCTGGGACAGTCAGCTGGCCCAGGCCCCGCCCGCCCGCGCGGAGCAGCCCCGGCGCGGGCGGGGGACCGGGAGCTTCGGAGTGGGCTGGGTTCGCCCACTTGGTCAGGTCTGTTCCTTGGGGAAGAGGCGCCGCACCATCTCGATCACGAAGGCTGAGGGCCCACGGGATATCCAGTATCCGTTCTTGGTCTCGTATCCGGGGCCGACGATCATGGTCACGGTCGACTCGGCCCGTGTGAGGGCGACGTAGAAGGTGCGCCTTTGCTCCGCGAGCTCAGCCTCTGTGGGTCTCCGCCACTCTTTCCCGGTCGGTACATCGCGCGGAATTAGGCCTTGGAGGAGGCCCGGCAGAATCACGGTGTCGAACTCTCGGCCCTTGGCTGCGTGGTAGGTAGCGAGCAGGACTTTCCCGATGACCTCCTCGCCACGCGCGAGGTCCTGCAGCGCAAGATCCTTGGACCTACACACGCTCGCCAGGCCGTCGAGGCTGCTCGTGTTGTCCTGGTCGGGGTGTCCCGCGGCTACCTCGTCGAGAGCCAAGCCGGCACGCAGCTGCTCCAGCCAGGCGAGGGCAGGGGCTTCGGCTGGGTACAGCTCCTCGGGGTCGAGGCACAGCTGCAGAGCCCTGGGCCAGAAGAGCCGCGAGGGCGATGGGGCGAGCTGGGCCTCGGTGCGCAGCGTGGTGAGGGCGCGGGCCAGGGAGGCAAGGGACGGTGCTTGCGTCCGGTGCAGCATGTCGGCGCGATGGGCACCGGAGGCGGCGTGGATCTGGTAGTTAGTGACGGCGCGGCTCGCGCACCGCTGGACGAAGCGGGAGAGGCTGCCGGCGGGCAGCTTGTCGTCGCCCTCGTGCCGGAAGTCCAGCTCGCGTCGGGTGAGCTCGCTATGTACGGCGTCGAGCAAGGGACCGCGAGCGGGGTAGAGGATGGCGATCCGCTCGGGGCTGATGCCCTTGTTCTGCGCCTGTTCGACAAGGTCGCAGGCCACTCGGACGTGGTCCTGGAGGCCTCCCTCGACCTGTTCGAGGTTGACGTCGCCTGGGGGTGCGCCTTCGCGGGCGAGGCGGCCTCGGGAGAGTCCGAGGGCGGCCTCGGCGGCGGTGATGATGTCCTGGCCGCTGCGGTAGTTGACCTCGAGTTCGAGGTCGCGGAAGTCCGCTCGGCCTGCCAGTTCGGTCAGGTACTTGGCGTCGGCTCCGGTGAAGCCGTAGACGGACTGGTCAGTGTCCCCGACGGCGAAGATGGTGATGCCGGCCAGGTCGCGCAGGGCGAGGACGAGTTCGTGGAGGACTCCGCCGAGGTCCTGGTACTCGTCGACGACGAGGTGGGGGAAGCGCGCGCGCAGGAGGTCGCGGACGTGTGCGTGCTCCCTGACGAGGTGCACGGACCGGGTGACCATGGCCTCGAAGTCGATCTCTCCTCGGAGGATGAGCTGTTCCTCGTAGAGGCGTGCCGCCTGGACTTCCCGCCGGTCGAAGCTGTCCAGGTTTTCGTTGCAGGCCAGGGCCCGGCGGATCCGCGTGCTCTGGGGCATGCGGTGCTGGGCGAGGACCTCGGCGATGCCGACTTGGTCGAAGCAGCGCTGGAGGAGCGCTTCGGTGGCCGCTTTGTTGAGGACTTGTCCTGCTTGGGGTGCCGGCTGCCCGGTCAGATGCGCGAAGGCGCGCAGGATCTCGTTCAGACAGAAGGCGTGCACGGTGGAGCAGGTGATCTGCCCTTCGGCGCGTACGCCGCTGTTGAGGACACGGCGGCGGATCTCCTCGGCCGCCGCGTTGGTGTAGGTGATGCAGGCCACGCCGCGGAAGGCCGAGATCTGCGTCTGAAGTACGTAGGCGATCCGGGCGACGAGGGTGCGCGTCTTCCCGCTCCCGGGTCCGGCCCGCAGAACGACGTTACCGTCGTGGAGAACGGCGGTCCGCTGCCTGGGGTGCAGACTGTCGAGCTCCGCGAGAAGAGTGTCACTGACCTGCATCGCTGCCCTGCCCATGTGGCGCCGAGTGGCCGGTGAGCAGTGAGGTTCCGCGGGCCGCGCGGCTGATGCGTTCCATGGCCAGGAAGAGGTAGGAAGCCGTGCCCAGGCGGCGCAGGGCTTGTTCGTCCAGCGGGACATTGTCCGCGATCTGCGCTTCGGACCGGATCCGGGCGTCCAGGTCGACCTGGGCGATGTGGGCGGCGAGGCGCTGTGCGAAGCGGCCCTTGCCGAGGTCGCCGATCCGCTTGAGCATCTTCTTCCGGACATCGGGGTCGATGGTCGCGTTCAGCTCGTTGGCAACCCCGCGGCTCACCTCTTCTACCGTGGCCTCCGTGCTGTTCAGCTCCTTGAATGCCTGGATGATCTCCTGGCCGAACATCGAGCACAGGTCGGTCTCCAGGGTCTGAGCTCCGACGTAGACGTCGATGCTCTGGAGCTCTGAGACGAGAGGATCGCGGGTCGCCTGGTAGGTGGCTGTCTGGGTTTCCGGCAGGGCGGCGATCTGATCCAGGAGGGCTGTGCGGCGGACTGCCTCGGGATGAAGGTTCGCGCCTCGCTTGAGGCCGGCTTCCCGCCGGCCGAGCTTGTCGCGGGCAGCGTCTCCGTCGGTGATGACCACGTGGGGGGCGTCGAGCCCCTTCGGACCGAGTAGCGCCCGGTAGGGCTTGAAGTCGGTGCCGTGGACACTGGCCACCACGATGCCGTAGGCGTCAAGGTCGAAGCCGGCGGCTTCGGCCAGGGCGGGAAGGATGTACAGCTCGGCCAGTCCTTCGACCAGCACCACGGCAGAGGCGAAGAGGACCTCGGCACGGCTGACGTCTAGGTAGCGCTCCAGGTCCGCGGCTTCCTTGCTGCTGACGGGGAGGGCGGCCGTGGTGGCTCCGGTCGTACCGTTCTCCGTTGCACGCAGGACGATAAAGGAGCGGACCGGCGCGACGGCGGCGATGTGCGGGCTGTGGGTGGTGAGGACGAGCGACGGTCCGCTGCGCAGCAGATACCTGAAGAGGTGCCGCTGGAGGGTGACGTGGAGGTGGGCCTCAGGCTCTTCCACGGCGACCAGGGTGGCGATGAATTCTTCGTCCAGTCGCTGCTGGCTGAGGGCTTCGAGCAGCAGGCCGAGGTAGATGACGTTGGCGCTGCCCAGGCTGGTGTCGGAAATGCTCCTGCGGCGGGCCGCGTCGAAGAACAGGCGTACGGCGCGGATCAGTTCGTCCGGCTTGGATGAGGCGAAGCCGAGGGTGGGCTGGACCGCTAGGCGCGGCCCGAACATCGCTCCCAGCCGGTCCGTCAGGTGCCCCTCCAGCTTGGCGACGTTGTTGTCCTTGGTGAGCTGGTCGACTGCCGTGGCGATCGCCAAGGCGGTGGCTTCCAGGTTCACCGGGTCCAGGGGTAGTCGTTCGAGGAGGTCCCGCATGGGGCTGCGCCGCCAGTTGTGCAGGTCTCCTTCGGCGTCACGAAGAGCCGGCAGGACGCGCAGGGCCACTTCGCGGCGGATGGCGCGCACGTCGTTGGTTTCGCGGTCGCCGGCGAAGACGACGACGTCGTAGTCTTTCGCGGTGAGCGGCCGACCGGTGGGCTGCACCTGGGAGTCCTCGGCGGTTGCTACCTCCGCTCGAGGGGCGAAGCGGTAGGTCAGCCGGGCTACGTAAGGGTCGAAGTTCACCACGGCGCTGGACAGGATGCTCTTGGCGTCAGCATCGTCGTCGAAGCCGCGTAGCTCGACCACGATGGTCACTTCGGCGCCGCCGGCGAGGCCTGCGGGGTGTCCTTCCCAGATATCTTCCTCGCGCAGCATGCGCCGCGCGTCGGACAGGGACGGGTCGAGGACCAGGCGGACCGCTTCCAGCAGGTTCGACTTGCCGACGCCGTTCTCGCCGACGATTACGGCGTGGGCGGGAAAGTCGTCGATGACGAGGTGCCGGAAGTTGCGGAAGTTGCGTATCTCGATCCGCGAAATGTGCAGGCCCATTCGTCCCCTTGCCGATTGGTGCGATGTGGTGATTCATCATCCCAGGGTTGTCCCGCTGGTGGGCGGTTTCCCATGACCGGCCCGGGCGGGCCGCCGTCGACTGCGGCAGGAGGTGCCCGCGGCAGGGTGTTCAGGCCCGCATCCTTGCACGCCGTCCGGCAGCCGCTCCGGCGAAACCTGCCGCACGCTGGCGCCGTGCGCGGCCGCAGTGACCGGGGCCTGGGGTTTCACCGGTGTGCGGTCTTCGAGATCCTGGAGAACCCAGTGCGTCTTACAGCGAGGTGTAGGGGGCGGGTCAGTCGGCGACGGTCTCGGCGTGCCGGGTGAGCGCGTCCAAGAGCACGGCCTGGTGGTCGGTCAGCTTGCCCTGGGTGCGGGCCTTGTCCTGCTTGCGCAGCCAGGTGCCGGGCCGGAAGGCCGGGTCGTCGCCGAGGCCGGTGCGGTTGGCCGGGCCGTCGAGGGTTCCGCCGGCGGCAAGGTAGGCGAGCAGGCGGCGGTAGGAGCGGTTCCCATCCGGCTCCAGGCGCCACAGCTCGTCCAGCGCGTCAAGCTTGGCGACCTGGTCGCCGGTGAGGTTATCGGCCTTGCGCTGGCGGCGCATCCACGCGTCCACCGCGTAGTCGTCCAGCTTCGCGGTCGCCGGGATCGCGAGGTGGCCGTGCCGACGGTGGAACGCGGCGTACGCGGCGCCGCGCTCCCAAGCGTTGGCGTTCTTCGACCAGATCATGCCGAGCGCCTCCAACTCGGAGACGCGGGCCGCGTCCAGCAGGCCCTGGCCGTTGAGGTGGCGCTGGCGGGTGAGCCAGGAGATCAGCTCCGGGTGCTTCGTCTTGTCGGTGGGGTCGAGGTGGCCGTGCCGGAGGTGGAAGACCGCCGCGACGGCGTGCATCCGCTGCCACTCGACCGCGCGCGGGTTGAACGCCCGCAGCTTCACGGTCTGCAGAATCTGCGCCGCGTGCTGCTTCGCGTTGATCCGCAGCCACTCGATCGGCGACTCGACCGGGGCCGGCTGCTGCTCGGCATCGAGGACGAGCAGGAGCCCGCCGCCACGCGAACGGCGGCGAAGGCGCCCGCGGCGCAGCCAGCGAGACGACGGCCAGGACGGCGAAGGCGGCGACCACCAAGCGACGGCCGGCGCTTCGTCGGGCGGTGAGGTCAGGCCGGCAGGTAGCAGCGGCCGCCGGAAGCCACACCACCGGCGCCCGGTCCGGGTCGTCCTGCTCGGCCTGGGCGACGGCCTCCACCAGGGCGTCGGGCAGGTGGGCGATAAAGACCAGGTGCCGGCGCCGGGACAGCTCCGCCTCGCCCAGCCGCTCGGTCTCCTGGTCCTGGACAAAATGGAGCACCGGCGGCACGGGCAGCACCGCCAGGTCGAGGCCGAGCTCCTCGATTGGCGACGACGTCCAGGGCGTGCTCGGAGAACGCCGTGCTCGGACCGTCGCGCTCGCGGCGAGCCCAGGCCGAGGACGTCCTCGCCCACCTCGCCGTCACCACCGAGGAGATCCTCGCCCGCAGCGGAGCTGGCGGTGCTCTGGCTAATCGGTCGCTGGTCGCCGGCGCGCACCCGGGCGTAGACGTGGGCAGCCGGGGTCCGCGGTTGACCGCCGGTCGGCGCGGCCGGAACGGGGCGGTGTCAGTGAGGAGTCTCTGTTGTTGTGGGGGGCATCAGGCAGGGGGTGTTGACGCTGAAGGCCAGGAGCCCTCCCTTCGTGGTCTGGACGGTGACCAGGTACCGGCTCGATGCCTGGGAGGCGTCGAGGACTGTGTCCACCTTGCCGTTGGCGCTCTCCCGGTAGCCGTCGATTTTGAAGCCCTGTTGTTCGAGCATCGTGCGGACCTTGCGGACGGCCTCAGGGTGCTGTTCGAGTGGGGCGGAGCTGTAGGCCGCGTACGACAGTTTGTACCGGCCGTCCGCCCGGACCTCGTCGTTTTTGCCGACGCAGTCGCTGAAGATCGGTTCGGCGCTGCCGGTGTCGAGGGTGACTCCGGCGGTCTGCGCCATGTACTCGGTCATGTGTTTGGCCCAGTCCTGGGCGTCCTGGCGGGCCTTGACGGGGAGAGGATCGTTGGGACCGGGCGTGGACATGCATCCTCCGAGGATCAAGGGCAGGCAGAGCGCTATCGCGGCAGCGCCCAGACGTCGGGCTCCGACACGGCGTGCGGCGAGTCGTGGAAGGGGGAACGGCACAGTGAGATTCCTTGCGGCCGGGACGGGGTGAGCAACCGGAACAGCCAGACCGGCCCTGGTCGGCCCAGCTCCAGCGGTCACGGGGGAGGCGGCGGGCTGTCGTGCAACTTGGGAACCGTGGTCGGCGGCACCCCGACAATGATGCGGCCCTGGTTGGCAAGGCTCTGGCCGCCGTCCCAGTACCCGCTGTGTCCGGACGTGTCGACCAGGAAGTTGTTCCCGCCGAACCGGTCGATCATCGGGTCGTCGCCGAGAGTGAGTCCTGCGGCGAGTTCGATCGGGTCGTCCGCCGCCCTGCCGGTCCAGAAGTGGCTCGGGTCGATGTGGAGCTGGTCGGCGCGCTGGACGGTCATTCCGGGACTCGCGATGGCGACGATGTCGTCGGCGCCCAGTCCGTTCCCACCCGCGGCGGCCGCACCGACGAGCGTCGTCCCGTAGCTGTGGCTGAAGACCGAGAGGTGATTGGGGTGGTCGCCCTGGGCAGCCCGGGTGCCCTGGGTGAACTGGCGCAGGGCCTCGGCGCCGTCCTCGGCCCGGGACGTCCAGCCGACGGAGAGGTTGTTCGCTTCCAGGACCGGGATCTCGGGGGCGTCGTATCCGAGCCAATAGACCACCGACACCTTCTGGTGATCCGCCGCCGATATCAGATGGCGGCGAACGACTTTGACGGCCCCGGGGTCCTTGGCGGGGTCGTTGATCCATCGGTGTGCTTGTTCAAGGAACCATTCGATCGCCCAGACCCGGTGCCATCCCAGCGCCCACGCCTCCGGGGGAAGCCCGCCGCGGCGGGCGAGCGCGTCACGTGGCCCTCCTGCGATGTGGAGGACTTGTCAAGACTTGTGGCTCGAGGTCGTCACCGCCTGGTTGCGGGGTTAAAGGTTCCCTATGGCCGTTGCAGGGGCAGCGGTTGAAGGGTCGGCCATCGGGTGAGCATGCCGTGTCGGATGGCCGCGGCGAGTTGCCCCAGGCCCTTGAGCTCATCGCTGTCCGCAGTCATCTGACTGACGATTCCGAGACGGTGAACGAGTCGCTGCCGAGCCGTTGCCGTACCCCACTTCCAGTCGTGGTTCGAGATCTTGGCCAGGTGGTCGGCGGTTCCGCGGTAGGCCCGCTGGACCAGCGCGTCGCCTCGTAGCAGCCAGCCGGCGCATGCGTCGGTGAGATCGTCTTGGGCCTCGGTGCCCGTCACGTTGCGCCACGTCGTGCGGTAGGTGGTCTCCGCTGCGTGCAGCAGGGGCTGGGCCGGGGCGGTGACGCACCAGCAGGTCGGGAAGCCGATGCGCAGGTAGGCAAGCTCCACGAGCCCGTTGCCCAGCGTGGCCTGTTCGAAGTCGATGAACCGGACGCCACTGCTGGTGTGCATGTCGTTGCCGGGGCAGGGGTCGCCGTGCAGCAGGGCATGGCCCGGTGTGTCGAGCAGGCGGTTCACGAGGCCGTCCAGCTCGGTTCGTACGCCGGACGGCACCGCGACGCCGAGCGTCCTGGCGAGCCTGAGGAAGGAGTCGACGTCGTCTTGGGTCGGGCCGGACCAGGCGGGGAGTATGCCTGCATCGTCGGCACTGGTGGCCGCGTGGAGTCGGGCCAGCGCCGAGGCGTAGTCGACCACCCAGTCCTCGCGGGGCTGCTGGTGGTTCAGGTGCTCAAGGACCAGGACCCGTTCTCCCGGATCAGTGCCGAGGAGCATCGGCACCACCGGCGGATCGACCCGGGACGCGAGCTTCAGCGCGGCCACCTCGCGCGCATACCTCTCGGCGGCCTCCGGCCCGTCGACCAACTGCTTGACCACCACGGGCGTGCCGGACAGCTCGGCCCGCCATACCCGTGACCGCGGACTGCTGCCCAGTCGGCGACCCCGACGAGGCACGCCAAGCTCGGCCCGCAGTTCCTCCCCGAAAGGCAGTCTTGACCACATGGCTTCATCCTTGCATACGCGTGAACACTGCTGGCTGTTAAGCGAGTTAGACCGCAGGGTAAGCTCGCACGGAGGCTGGATGCGAGTGTCTGGTGATCTCATTCATGCAGCGACCAGCTCAGGGCGTTCGACCAGCTGACCTCGTTCGAAGCGGGCTCCGGCACGGACGAGCGGGACGAGGTGGGCACCGTTGACGGAGCGCCATCGGGCCTGGGCGGACTCGACAAGTTTGAAGACCATCGCCAGCCCGGCGGCGCGGGAGCCGGCGCCCTTGGTGACCTTGGTGCGGAGCCGCACGGTGGCGAAGGTCGATTCGATCGGGCTGGTCGTGCGCAGGTGGATCCAGTGCTCGGCCGGGTAGTTGTAGAACTCGAGCAGCAGGTCCTGGTCGTCGGTGACCTTCTTGACGGCCTTGGGGAACTTCGCGCCGTAGAGCTTGGCGAAGGTCTCGATCGCCTGTTCGGCGTGGTCGCGGTCCTCGGCGTTATAGATGTCCTGTAGGGCCTTCTTCGCGGCCGGCTGGGCCGACTTCGGCATGGAGTCCAGGACATTCGCGGTTTTGTGAACCCAGCACCTTTGTTCGCGGGTGTCGGGGAAGACCTCGCGCAGGGCCTTCCAGAAGCCGAGGGCGCCGTCGCCGACCGCGAGGACCGGGGCTCGCATGCCCCGTCTCTCGCAGTCCCGCAGCAGCGCGGCCCAGGACTCCGAGGACTCCCGGTAGCCGTCGGTCATCGCGACCAGCTCCTTGGTGCCGTCCGCGCGCACTCCGATGACCACGAGGACGGCGGCTTTGGCCTCGTTCAGGCGTATGCGCAGGTGGATGCCGTCGACCCAGACGTAGACGTAGTCGGTGCCGGACAGGTCCCGCTCCTGGAACGCTTGATGGTCAGCCTGCCACTGGGTGGTCAGCCGGGTCACCGTGGCCGGCGACAGCCCGGCCGAGGAGCCGAGGAACTGTTCCATCGCCGGGACGAAGTCGCCCGAGGACAGGCCGTGCAGGTAGAGCAGCGGCAGCACCTCGGCGATCTTCGGGGACTTGCGGCACCAGGGCGGCAGGATCTTCGAGGAGAACCGCTTGCGTTCCCCGGTGGCCTCGTCGACGCGCTTGTCATTCACCCGCGGAGCCTGCACCTCGATCACGCCGGTAGCGGTGGTGACCTTCCGCGGCTGGTGGTAGCCGTTGCGGACCACCAAGCGGCGCCCCATCTCGTCCCGCTCATGGGTCAACTCGGCGATGTAGGCGTTGACTTCGGCCTCCAGTGCAGCGGCCAGCATCCGCCGGGCGCCCTCGCGGACGATCTCGTCCAGCAGGGAGCCGTCTCGCGTCGAGCCGTCGACATTGACTACGGTGAGCACGGGCGTGCCTTCCTGGCCGACGCTGCAACGTCGGCCTACTCGATGACCATCACGGGATCACTCGGGAAGGTAGGCCCTCCGCGTTCCTCCCGGAAGCGATCCACAGGTCTTGAGCATTGCTCCTGGTCAGCACCTCAATGTAGTTGTCCGACGTGCTGTCCGTCTCCTCCGGCGTGCCGCCGAAAAGCTGGGCAACAGCCGCCGAAACCTCGGGGTCGCCGGTAGTGATGCGCCACTCAGGCAGCGACTCAGGAACGTTGTGGACGGACCGGCCACTGTGGAAGCGGCCAACCGTGTCATCTACGAAACGGGGCTTCGGCTTGCTCTCCGGGTCGGTCTCAAAAATGCGCATCGCCATGGGCGCTCTCCCTTTTTCTTGTTGGGCGACCCGGGGGTTACTCTCGCCGGACCCGGGTCGCTCCCACTGTCTCGGCTGCCCCCGCCTGCGCGGGGAGGACGTCTCCACCGACCCCGGCACCGGTGCCACCAACGGCTGACCCCCGCCTGCGCGGGGATAAGGCGCGCTTGACCGGATCGCCCTCGGAGAGCAGCGGCTGACCCCCGCCTGCGCGGGGATAAGACCGATCACGGCTGGCTGGAGAGCAATTCCAACGGCTGACCCCCGCCTGCGCGGGGATAAGGAGGAGTGGGTGCAGAACCCGGAGACGGAGCGCGGCTGACCCCCGCCTGCGCGGGGATAAGACTCCCTGACCTGCGGCGTAGCGGGGCCTTTGCTGTTTCTTGGCTGTTCCGCCCGCTGGTGGGGCGTGTTCGTGGGTCTGCTGTTGTTGTGTCAAGGAGCGGTACGTCATCGTGCCACGCCGCCAGCGTCGTTGTCCGGCGGGCGACTGGCACGGAGAAGCACCCGCCGCGACGACAAGGCCCGCGGTGGCTGACCCCCGCGCCTGCGGGGAGGACGGGACGCTCCCGCGCCACGACGCCCACGGCCGCGGCTGACCCCCGCGCCTGCGGGGAGCACACGCTCGGGTCCTGTCCAGTGGACGCTGAGCACGGCTGACCCCCGCCTGCGGGGAGGAGTTGCAGGTGAGGCTATCCCCGTGCTTCCGCCACGGCTGACCCCCGCTCGCGCGGGGAGGAGGGCCGGGCCCGCCCCGAGGGTCAGCGGGTGGGCGGCTGACCCCCGCTCGCGCGGGGAGGAGGGGGACGGGGCGACGGCCCCGCACAGGGAGTCCGGCTGACCCCCGCTCGCGCGGGGAGGATTCGAAAACCGCCGTCCCGTCAGGGGGAGGGGCGGCTGACCCCCGCCTGCGCGGGGAGGAGGCCACCACCGGCACGTCCTCGGCCGGCGGATTCGGCTGACCCCCGCCTGCGCGGGGAGGAGCGCCGAAGTCGACGAGACCGTCCCGGCGAGGACGGCTGACCCCCGCCTGCGCGGGGAGGAGCGGCGCCATGTCTGCACGGACATGCCGGCGAGCGGCTGACCCCCGCCTGCGCGGGGAGGAGGCATCGACTGCAGCACCTGCACGGCCTGCCCGCGGCTGACCCCCGCCTGCGCGGGGAGGAGAAACTGGCGATCGTGACGTGCTTCGCGATCGGCGGCTGACCCCCGCCTGCGCGGGGAGGAGCTGGGCACCGGCGGCGCCGCCACCGTCGCGACCGGCTGACCCCCGCCTGCGCGGGGAGGAGTCCTGCTGGGCTTCCTCGGCGGCCGGCTCGGCCGGCTGACCCCCGCCTGCGCGGGGAGGAGCCGATCCCCGGCTCGATTCCGCCTCTCTCGTCCGGCTGACCCCCGCCTGCGCGGGGAGGAGGGTGTGGGAACGGCTGTGGACCGCGGGTCAGGCGGCTGACCCCCGCCTGCGCGGGCAGGAGCGTCCGGCGGTCTCCGCCCGGAGACCGAACAGCGGCTGACCCCCGCCTGCGCGGGGAGGAGACTTTCTGACCTGCGGAGCAGCAGGGCCTTTGCTGTTTCTTGACTGTTCCGCATGCCGGTGGGCGTGCTGGTGGGTCGCTGTTGTTGTGTCAAGGAGCGGTACGTCATCGTCCCATGCCGTCAGCGCCGCCTCGCCGGGCGACTGGCACGGAGAAGCACCCCCCACGACAAGGTCCGCGGGGGCTGCCCCGTGCCTGCGGGGAGGACATGGACAGCACCACCCGCGAGGCGCTCGCCGACGGCTGACCCCCGCGCCTGCGGGGAGGACCTCAACACCGTCCAGTTCTGGGACAAGCAGAGCGGCTGACCCCCGCGCCTGCGGGGAGGACCTCGGCCTCCTGGAAGACGGAGACGACTGCTGGGCCGATGTGGTCTGGGGATCGGTTCTGGCACCGCTGCGGCGCCGCGCGGCTGGGGCCACTGCCGGCTCGGGGATCTGCCGTACGGTCAGAACGCCGTGGTATCCAGGGTCAGGTCGAACGGCTCAGGCAGCCGAAGTGGCGTCCCGAACGGATGGGGGCCATCGATGACGGCGTAACCGAGGTCGTGAGGCTCGGAGAAGAGGGTGCAGGTGCGGTTCTGCCGGTCCGCGAGCAGGTAGAGCGGGGCGCCGTATTGGGCGTAGCGCTTGCGCTTGGTGACGCGGTCGGTGTCGCCATTGGACTCGGAGGTGACCTCGACGACCAGGAGGGTCTGGTCGGGGGTGAGTGCTCCGGCGCCCTTGGCGAGGTCTTCGGGGATGATGGCGAGGTCGGGCATGTACCAGTTGGGGGAGCCGGGCAGGTCGAGGTTGCCGGAGCCGCTGATGCAGCCAAGTTCGTCGACGCGGCGGTCGAGCTGGCGGCGGATCTTCGCCGCGACGTTCTCGTGGTCCCACGTGGGTGACACCAGGACGATCCGCCCCTCGATGACCTGGGCCCATCGGTGATCGATGAGCTGTACGGCGTACTTCAGCGCGGCCTCGTGGTTCACGTCCGCGTACGCGATGGGCTGCGCGCTCAACGGGTTCGCCTCCTTCGGCCCGGCCGCGGCGTGTCCGACCGGACACCCGCAGCTCCCACCGTAGCCGGAGGAGGGTCATCAGACGTAGCGGATGACGTTGACCGTCGGCTGACTCCCGCCTGCGCGGGGAGGAGTGCGGGACGACGCCGAGGAACTGGGACGGGAGCGGCTGACCCCCGCCTGCGCGGGGAGGAGGTGATCACCCCCGTTTACGACGGCGGACATCACGGCTGACCCCCCGCCTGCGCGGGGAGGAGGTTCGTGCGGGTGGCGCCGCCGCTGTCGCCGGACGGCTGACCCCCGCGGGTGCGGGGAGGACCGGGCGCCGACGCTCCTGGCCGGGGCCTTCTTCGGCTGACCCCGCCTGCGCGGGGAGGAGGCCGACGCGGACCGGACCGCCGGGGTCCCTGCACCGGCTGGCCCCCGCCTGCGCGGGGAGGAGTCAGGCCCTTGCTGGTGAGGTGTACCCCGACGCGGCTGACCCCCGCCTGCGCGGGGAGGAGTGGGCCTGGGTGCGGAGCCGCAGCTGGGGGTACGGCTGACCCCCGCCTGCGCGGGGAGGAGCTGTCGGCCGCGCCGGGCAAGTCGCGGGAGGGCGGCTGACCCCCGCCCGCGCGGGGAGGAGATCCTCGGCTGGGTCGCGCCGTTCACGATCCGCGGCTGACCCCCGCCCGCGCGGGGAGGAGATCCTCGGCTGGGTCGCGCCGTTCACGATCCGCGGCTGCCCCCCGCCTGCGCGGGGAGGAGTCGATCACGCGCAGCCCGCCGCTGATGCCGTCCGGCTGACCCCCGCGCCTGCGGGGAGCACGACGGTGTGAGCAACTCCCTGACGTCCCCCGCCGGCTGACCCCCGCCTGCGCGGGGAGGAGGGGAAGATCCGCCGGTCCTGCGCCCGCTGCCACGGCTGACCCCGCCTGCGCGGGGAGGGCGAGAAGAGGGTGCCAAGCCCGCGCCTGCGGGGAGGAGCCGTCCTGCACCGGGCCCGTACCCACCGTTACCGGCTGACCCCCGCGCCTGCGGGGAGGAGGCCGCCGACGGCACCGGCCTGCCGATGGTCGGCGGCTGACCCCCGCGCCTGCGGGGAGGAGGAGTTGGCGCCACAACGCCTCGCCCAGCTGCCCGGCTGACCCCCGCCTGCGGGGAGGAGTTGCGCGGGACGATCGGCGCGCCCCGCCCCGCCGGCTGACCCCCGCGCCTGTGGGAAGGACGTTGACGCTACGTATGTGCCCGCCACGGTTTCCGGCTGACCCCCGCGCCGCGAGGAGGACCCGGGGCCCACGCGGTAGTGGGAGCCGAAGCCCGGCTGACCCCCGCCTGCGCGGGGAGGACATCGCGGAGTCACCCCGCAGCGCAAGGGAGTGCGGCTGACCCCCGCCTGCGCGGGGAGGACACCAGCTGTTCACCGGTGCGCGGGTCAACGCCCGGCTGACCCCCGCCTGCGCGGGGAGGACTCCGCCCGGGCCAGCCACGACGAGCTGTACGCCGGCTGACCCCCGCCTGCGCGGGGAGGACTGGGAGGGGGTGAGCGTGTCCCGGCCGTCCGTCGGCTGACCCCCGCCTGCGCGGGGAGGACCCAGTGATCAGCCGCTTGGACGTGATGCGGGCCGGCTGACCCCCGCCTGCGCGGGGAGGACCGGCGCAGGCCCGCCGCGATGACGCGGCTGACCGGCTGACCCCCGCCTGCGCGGGGAGGACGACAACAACCAATCCAGCCCAGAACCAGGGGACGGCTGACCCCCGCCTGCGCGGGGAGGACCTACGACTTCACCGAGCCCCCGTTCCGGGAGGCGGCTGACCCCCGCCTGCGCGGGGAGGACGTCATTCTCTCCTTACACATCCGTCTAGCGTGCGGCTGACCCCCGCCTGCGCGGGGAGGACACCAGCAGCGGCCAGCCGATCGAGAGCCGGGCCGGCTGACCCCCGCCTGCGCGGGGAGGACTCCCCCCTCGTTTCGGCTCCACAATCAAGCTCCGGCTGACCCCCGCCTGCGCGGGGAGGACTCCCGACTGCGGGCCCGCTCGACCTGGCGGTGCAGGTAGTCGTCGAGCAGACCGAGGCGGCGCAGCTGGGCGGACTCGGCCTGGTCTTTCCAGTGGTGCCCCGACAGGCCGGGGGTAATCACCAGGTCCAGACACAGGTCGAGGGTAAGGACCCGGGCGCGATGGCGGCAGCCAAGCACCCACGCCAAGATCCGTTGCCGCGGTGAGCAGGCCATGGGCGCCCTGAAGGGCTGGCGAGTCCTACTGAAGATCCGCAAGGGCTGGAGATGCAGTACGGACAAGCGAGCGGTTCACTGGAAGATAGGTCGGCAATTCATGAAATACCCAATAACCTGAGAGCGAACGCGTCATTTGACTGCGAAGTGGCACCACCATCCCAACCCTGCCCTGTTTTGATTGAAGCGAGGAAGGCCATGACACTCACCAAGGAACAGGTCAAACGCCTAATAGAGATCCAGCAGCGTTCGAACCCAAGCCAAAATTTCGCTTAACGTGAAAGTCGCCCAGCTCTCAGCCCTAGCCATTCCCCTGGTAAGCGGACCCATCGGTGCGGTGCCAATTCTTACCGCCACTGTAGGCGATGCATCGATAATTCAAAGCTGGGAGGCCGAGATGCAAGGCTACATCAGGTAGCTTGACCAGCTCCAGAGAGAGCAAGCCCAGCTACTCAGTCAAGCAGCCGAGCCCACGGTGACGATAACAACCAGTCCAGTGGTATTCGAGTTCAGTCCTGAACAGGAATCGAACGCGACTACACTTCCCGAGGTGACCATTGTCGGCGATCCCAGTAATATTCCTCCGAATACTCCGACTATC
This sequence comes from Kitasatospora sp. NPDC058190, assembly GCF_042883685.1. Lineage (NCBI taxonomy): Bacteria > Bacillati > Actinomycetota > Actinomycetes > Kitasatosporales > Streptomycetaceae > Kitasatospora > Kitasatospora sp. NPDC058190. Next base: position 7,069 of record NZ_JBHVVI010000112.1, on the reverse strand, counting down.
ACGCTCCCAGAAATGACCATTGTCGGCGATCCAAGCAATAATCCATCAGGTGCGCCAACAATTACAATCCCCACCATGGAAATCACGGTAAATGAAAGTGACGGATCTCGCACCATCACGATCCCCGAGACGACAATCGACGCCCAAAGCGAAGAAACCGGTAAAACCGGCGGAGACACAAACCGTAAGGACGGAGAAGGCGAAGGCGGGGGCAGCGGAGAAGGCGTGCCAGGCGGCGGAGGCGGAGACGCCGGGGGCGACGGTGGCGGAGAAGTCGGTGGCGGCGGAGACACCGGGAACGGAAGCGATGCCGGGAGCGGAAGCGGAGCAGGCACGGGCGGCGGAGGCGGAAGCGGAGACACCGGAGGCGGAGGCGGAAGCGACACCGGGAGCGGAGGCGGCGTAGGCACGGGCGGCGGAGGCGGAAGCGGGGGCGGCGAAGGCGGAGGCGGCGAAGGCGGAGGCGGAAGCGGCTTCGAAGGCGGCGGCGGGCCCGAAATTCCGCGGGAACGGCCCCCCGAATGACCACCACCTCGACCAGGCCATCCACACCGAACGGCGCGCCGCGCCGTAGCACCCCCGGTCAGAAGGCGGGCCCGACCCCAAGCGGCAGGCCTCACACGCGGTGTGTGCGGACGAGTTCTGGGCCTCGCTGTCGGGCGAGGACCGGGTCACCGCCCGCAGCCATCTCAAGCGCACTACCGCCCCGGCGGAGGAGCAGACGGCGGAGTAGCCCGAGGACGTGGATACCAGCCGGTCATCTGGTGCTGGCCGGCTGGTCGTTGGCGCTCGGCGGGCAAAAATGGCTGCGGCCTGGTGCGATCCCGTGGAACGCTCCTTGCGTGGTTGAGAATCCAGGCATATCAGTGGCCGAGACGGCCAAGGGAGCGCACCGTGCTGTCGCCCATCTGGTCAAGCTGTTCAACGAAGTCGGGGCTGGCGACATCGAGGTGGACAGGGCGCTCCGGGACGTGTTCCTGGTCGCCTGGGGGTGGTGGGCCCGCGTGATCCGCAGCGGGCATGCCGTCAGTCTCCTGTCGTTGAACAACGTCGGGCCCGAGAGTAGCCCGATCGTGCGCAGCATCGCGGAGCACACGATGCTGTTAGTCTGGCTCGCCGACTCCGGGGACGAGGCCGTCGCGGCGCTCACTGAGGAGCATGAGGCGCACCGTAAGGCCCTTATGGAGAGCGTCCAGAAGGCGGAGGCGGAGGGCTGGCAGATCCCCGACTGCACGGACGAGCCGGTGCTGCCGCCCTCTGGTGACGAGCACCCGCTCCGCGTCGAGCTCAAGTTCGAGACGCTGTGTCGACTGTTCAACGAGCCCGGTCTCTATGTCATCTACCGGTTGCTGTCGGGCTACGTGCACCCGAGCCTGACCAGCTCGGAGACCTATCTCCACCAGGATTTGGAAACCGGCCGGGGCAGCATCGCAACCACGCCGCGGCCCTCGGATTCCGAGATCATCCAGGCCGCCTATTGCATGATCCAGGCCACGCGCACCATAGGTGCCCTGTGCAACGACGAGCGCTTCGGCAAGGCCGCGGCCCGGGCCGAAGAGCTCCTCGGCCATGTTCCCGGACTGCCGACCCGCGTGCCGGCACCAGCGCCGGTGGAGAAGCCGGTGCCGCTGCAATTCATGATCACCGCGCCGCGGCTGGAGACCTCCGAGAAGCTGGCCGACGTCGTCACCAAGGCCCTCGCGTCATCCGGCCTGGTCAAGGTGGGCAAACCGCAGCAGTCGGAGAAGAAGAAACGGGTCCTGGTAGACCTGACGGAACCCAAGTCCCGCCCCTAACTGCACGCCGTTGCCGACAGCAGCAGCGCTGCCGGAGTGAACCACCTGCCAGTGCAGCCGCTGGCTCCGCTCGGTCGGTGCAGGCGGCACGCAACGGGCCCAAGCACGGCTTCGTCGGGCCCGGACCGTCAGAACCGGCTGCGGCGTACAACGGGCCGGGCAGGCGGGACCTGCTCGCCGCGCAGCGCGAAGGCCGCGGTGACGGTGCGTTCCAGCAAGCTCATGACCTGGCGCAGCGTGGCGGGGTCGAGGGTGCGGGTGAGGTCGCGGACGGCCTGGTGGTCGTCGTCGGTGAGCGCGTGGAGGCCAGCGCGGTCGAGGGCGGTGTAGAGGGGCTGGGCGGCGGTGCCCGCGAGGCGGCGGTGTGCGACGTCAGTGGTCTGGCGGGCCTGGTGGGCGGCCTCGCGAGCGCATTCGGCGACGTTCTGACAGTGGCGCTCGCGGCGCAGCGCGTGCCGGAGAGCGGTGTCGCGGTCAGGGTCGTAGCGCTCGGCCCGGGTCTCGGCGGTGTGGTCGCACACGCGCTGCCACTCGGCACGGACGTCGGCCGCGGTGGCGAAGGCGGTCTCGTCCCCAGCGTCGGCGTACCGATCCGCGTGGCGCTCCTCGACCCGGGCCTGTTCCAGGGCCTGCCGGATGTTCTCCAGGGTCATCCCGGCCGCCCGGCGACGGACCCGGCCGCGGACGTCGCCGAGCAGCCCGTCCTCCTGGTCGTCGTCCTCGTCCTGGGTGAAGGGGGTGCGGGCGGGGTGCTGGGCGAGGGCGGCGTGCAGCGTCGCACCGGCCTCCCACGCCTCGGCGTGCACGACGGGCTCCGGCACGGCGAGGCCCGGGCGGGCGCCGAGGACGACCCGGCCGTCGACCAGGGCCACCCAGCCGTCCAGGCCGTCGACGTCCTTCTCGGTCCAGCCGCGGGCCAGGTCGGCGCCGTGGTGGAGGGTGCGGATGCCGTCGTGGCCGGACCAGCGCAGCCACATCGAGCCGCGCACCAGCGGGGAGCCGAGGATCGGGCGGCCCAGGTCCCGGTCGGCGGGGGCGGGGCGGCTGCTGTTCAGGTCGAGCTCCAGCCATCCGGGCGCGGTGGCGGGGGCCGGGGTGGGGCGGGTGGTGTCGGTCATCGCGCGGTGCCTCCGGGAGTCGGGAGCGGGGTGCTGGCGGCCGCCTCGTCACCTGCACGGGGTGGGCCGGGATGGCGGGGCGTAGGTAGGTCAGCCGGTGACGGTCTCGGCGTGCCGGGTGAGCGCGTCCAGGAGCGCGGTCTGCTGGTCGGTCAGCTTGCAGTCGGTGCGGGCCTTGTCCTGCTTGCGCAGCCAGGTGCCGGGCCGGAAGGCTGGGTCGTCGCCGAGGCCGGTGCGGTTCGCCAGGCCGTCGAGGGTTCCGCCGACGGCGAGGTAGGCGAGCAGCCTGCGGTACGACCTGTTCCAGTCCGGCTCCAGGCGCCACAGCTCGTCCAGGCCGTCGAGCTTCGCGGTCTGGTCCTTGGTCAGGTTGTCGGCCTTACGCTGGCGGCGCATCCACGCGCCCACCGCGTAGTCGTCGAGCTTGGCGGTCGCCGGGATTGCCAGATGCCCGCGCACGCGGTGGAACGCGGCGGCGTAGGCGTAGCCGCGTTCCCAGGCGTTGGCGTTCTTCGACCAGATCATGCCGAGCGCGTCCAGCTCCGAGACGCGGGCCGGGTCGAGCAGGCCCTGACCGTAGAGGTGGCGCTGGCGGATGAGCCAGGAGATCAGCTCGGCGTGCTTGGTCTTGTCGGTGGGGTCGAGGTGACCGTGCTCGATGTGGAACCTGGCTGCGACGGCGTGCATCCGCTGCCACTCCACCGCGCGCGGGTTGAACACCCGCAGCTTGACCGTCTGGAGGATCCGCGCCGCGTGCCGGCGCGCGTTGATCTTGAGCCACTCGATCGGCGACTCCACCGGGACCGGCTGCCGCTCGCCCTCCCCAGCCTCGGCCGCCTCGCCCTCGGCCGGCTTGGCCGCGATGGTGTGCGCGGTGCCCTGCGAGCGGGAGGCGCGCAGCTCGGTGATCCGGCCGACCACCCGGGCATCGTGCGCCGCGAGCGCCCGCAGGACCCGCCAGATCGTGCGGAACGACGACGCTTCGATCTCGGCGTCGGCCTCGGCCTTCACCGCCTCGCCGGCGTCATGGACCTCGGCCGGATCGGCGGCCGCGGTGTCGTCGCCCACCTCGGGGGTGGGCAGGTAGACCGGGATGATGACCCAGGAGACCTTGCCCTGCCGGTAGGTCTGGCGCAGCGCCCTCCCGACTGCCTGGATGATGTCGATGACGGACGACTTCGGGTCCGCGAAGCACACGGCGTCCACCGCGGCGACGTCGATGCCCTCGTTCAGCAGGCGGGAGTTGCAGATGATGCAGCACTCCTCGCCTTCCTCTCCGGGCCGCTCGCCGGTGGAGGCCTTGAATGTGGCGAAGGCGGCGCGGCGGTCCTTGAGGCGGTCGGTGCCGGCCACCGCGAGTGCCGTCAGCCGTTCCGGCCGCTCCGCGTCCTCCAGCAGCTCCGAGGCGTCCAGCAGGGTGTGCGCGAACTCCCGCGCCGAGGACACCCGGGAGTGGAAAGTGATGACGCGGCGCAGCTGGAGGTCGTTGACGGCGCGCAGCACCGCGATCTGCAGGGCCAGACGCAACAGTTCCTCGTTGCTGCGCTGGGAGCGCAGGTCGGCGACGGCCGGCAGACGCAGGAGTTCGCGTAGGTCCTCGTCGGTGACCACGGGGACCAGGACGCGGTAGTCGGCGAGGTAGCCGTGCTCGATCCCCTGCCCCAGGGTCCAGATGTAGACGGTCGGGCCGTAGATCGTCTCGTCGTCCATCGAGCAGAGCACGGGCAGCTTGTCCACGCCCTCGCTGTCGGCGAGGTCGGCCAGACCGTCCTTCGCCCGCCGGTCGTCCGCGATCCGCGGGGTGGCGGTGAAGTACAGCCGGCGCTTCGCCGGAACCCGGTCGTCGTCGTGGACCGCGGCCCACGCCTTCCCCTGCGAACCGGCCGTGCGGTGCGCCTCGTCGATGACCACCAGGTCCCAGGCCGACAGGCCGAAGTCGCGGTGGGCCTGGACGATGCGCTCCAGCGAGGCGTAGGTCGCGTACACGGTCACCGGCTCGCCGGCCTTCTCCTTGGCGACCAGGTCGGCGATCCGGGGGGCCTGCGTCGTCACCGCGGCGTCGATCCGACCGCCGGCCTCCGCGCTCTCCAACGCCTCCTCCCGCGAACACGCCGCCACCGCCAGACCCCTACGGCCGCCCCGCAGTGACCAGGCTTCGGCGGTCTGCTCCAGCAGCTTGATCGTCGGCACCAGCACCAGCACCCGGCCCCTCGCCGCCAGACGCCGGGCGCAGCCGGCGGCGATGAGGGTCTTGCCGGAGCCGGTCGCCGCGACCACCGTCGCCCGGCCGCCGTCCTTCACCTCGCGCACCGCGGCCGCGATGGCGTCCTTCTGGAACCAGTGCAGCGGCAACGGGTTGACCGTACCCAGAGGCTGTGCCGGGAGCGGCGGTACGGCCTGGGCGCGCAGAGCGGCCGGCACGTCCTGCTCGGCGGTGGCGGTGGTGGTCTCCACGGCGGTGCTTCTCCTTCGGATGCTGAGACGGCGGGGCGGGGCGGGCGGGGCTGTGGGAGGGTCAGGCGGGCGGCCTCTCCCCGGGGCCAGGTCATGGATGGGGAGAGGCCGACCGGACTCTCTACTGCTGGGGCGGCACCCAGCCGCGGACTTCGAGGTAGGCGATGTCGGCGTCCTCGACGGCGCGGCCGGTCTCCACCAGCCAGGCCCGCATCGCCTCGGTGACGTCGCCGTGGTGCTCGGCGACCCGCTGGGACCACTCGGCGGCGTCGAAGCCCCCGGTGCTGGCGGAGCCGTAGGTGCGCTCCTCGGTACCGTCGGCGCGGGGAATGAACCCCCGGCGCAGACCCGGAGAGTCCTCAGTGGAGCCGGCCGACATCGTGTACTGGTTGGCCTTCATCCGAACGGTGAAGGCCAAGCGGCCCCCGGCCTGTCCGGTCTCGTGCACCACGGGCGCAAGGTGGGAGGCGCCGGACTTGATGGCCTGCTTCCCGGCCCGGCCAGCCATCGACCCGCCAGCCTCGCCGACGGTGTCCTTGCCGCGCACCCGCGCCTTCTGCCCGGTCTTGGTCCGGCGGCGGGTGGTGTTCGCCTCCGCGATCCCGGACAGGGCCTCCTCGTCGCGCTCGCCGCCGCGCACCGCGCGGACCACCTGGCGCAGCGCGTTGACCATGCTCGCGCCCTTGCCCTTGGTGAAGAACTGGCTCACGAGCGAGGTGTCGCGGTCGAGCATCTTGGCCACCTGGCGCTTGCTGTAGCCCTGGTCCAGCAACTCCTGAGTCAACCGGGCGGCTTCGTTCGGGTTGTTCGGGTCGGCCGGGCTCACTGGTCAGTCCCCTTCTCGGCGAGTTCGGCGCGGCCCAGGCCACGCAGCTTGAGGTACTGCTCCTGGCTGGTCGGGTGCTCGACCGGGCCGGTCAAGTGGCCCTTGAGGAGGTAGTCGCCGGGCTCGCCCCGGTAGGGCCAGGGCTGGCGCTCCGTCAGGGCGATGCCGTCCGTGCCGAAGTACACGACCGTGCCGGGCTTGGCGTGCAGGGCACCGGCGTAGCCGATGACCTCCTTGCCCTGGCGGTACTTCATGTCCAGCAGCGCCGCCCGCGCCCCCGACCACACATAGGCGGCCCACTCCGGGTGGGCGTAGGGGTCGCGGGAGAAGCCGGCCTGCCGCTGCCAGGTGACCACGTCGTTGTCCTGGCCGAGGATCTCCACGCCGGCGGGAAGGGTCTCGCCGATGGGGGTGGTGCCGGAGACCAGGCGCGGGCGCTGGGCGAACCCGCCGAGGCCGAACAGCAGCACGGAGCGAACGGCACGGCTGGCGAGGTAAGCGGCGGTGCGCTGCCGCTCGTCGCCGTGCAGCTTCGAGAGGTTGGTCAGGTCCGCCCAGGCCGACTTGAGGCGCTTGCCCCACTCGTCGAGCGGCTTGCCGTCCTCGAACAGCAGGCCGCCGAGGATCTCGACCTTCCACGGCATCAGGTGGTTGGACAGCGCCAGGTGGACCTCGGCGCCGCCCGCCCAGGTGGTGAAGGTGGCGCCGGGCTCGGACGGGTAGACCCAGGCGCGGTCACCGGTCACCGGCGCGGGCAGCAGCCCGACGTGGTTCCACCCGGCCGGGACGGTCACGCGCACGTTCCAGTGCGAGCAGGACATCAGCGCCTTGACCTGCTCCGCCTCGGTCATCGCGGCGAACGCGGCGGCGGTGAT
>NZ_JBHVVI010000111.1:0-28405 GCF_042883685.1 Kitasatospora sp. NPDC058190 | reverse complement strand
AGCACACGATCACCACGCACGGGGTGACCGGACTGTGGCTGACGGCCGGCCTGTTCCGTCTGGTCGCCGAGGAACGGCCGGGCCTGCTCGCCGGGGTGCGCGAGGTGTGGACCGGCGGTGACGTGGTCTCCCCGGCCGCCGTCGCCCGGGTGCTGGCTGCCTGCCCCGGCATCGAGGTGGTCAACGGCTACGGGCCCACCGAGGCCACCACCCTGGCCACCTGCCACGCGGTGCGCACCCTCGACGAGCACGCCGCGACCGTGCCGATCGGCGGCCCGATGGCGAACATGCGCACCTACGTGCTCGACGCCCACCTGCGGCCGGTGCCGACGGGCATGGTGGGCGAGCTGTACCTCGCGGGGACGGGCGTGGCCCGGGGCTACCTCGGCCGGCCCGGCCTGACGGCGGAGCGCTTCATCGCCGACCCGTACGGCCCGCCCGGGAGCCGGATGTACCGCACCGGCGACCTGGCGTGGTGGCAGACCGACGGCACGCTGGAGTTCGCCGGACGCGCCGACCACCAGGTCAAGCTGCGCGGCCTGCGGATCGAGCCCGGAGAGATCGAGGCCGTGCTCGCGAGCTGCCCGGGCGTCGCCCAGGCGGCCGTCGTCGCCCGCGAGGACCGGCCCGGCGACAAGCGGCTCGTCGCGTACCTGGTGCCCGCCCCCGAGGGCGCGCCCGAGGCGACCGAGCTGTCCGAGCGGCTGCGCCGGGACCTGCCCGAGTACATGGTGCCGTCGGCGTTCGTCACCGTGGACACGCTGCCGCTGACCGCCAACGGCAAGCTGGACCGGGCCGCCCTGCCCGCCCCCGAGTACGGGGCGCCGGGCGCCGGGCGCGGCCCCCGCACGCCGCAGGAGCAGCTGCTCTGCGACCTCTTCGCCGAGGTCCTCGGCCGGGAGCAGGTGCGCATCGACGACAACTTCTTCGACCTCGGCGGGCACTCCCTGCTGGCCGCCCGCCTGGCCTCCCGCGTCCGCGAGACCCTCGGCGTGGAGCTGAGCCTGCGGATGCTGTTCGAGGCGCCGACCGTGGCCGGGCTCACGGAGCGCCTGGTCATGAACGATCCCGACGACGCGTTGGACGTGATGCTGCCGCTGCGTTCGACCGGGACCGGCACGCCGCTGTTCTGCGTCCACCCCGGCGGGGGCATCAGCTGGTCGTACAGCGGGCTGCTGAACCACATCGGTCCCCAGCACCCGGTCTACGCGATCCAGGCGCGCGGCCTCGGCCGGCCCGAACCCCTGCCGACGTCCTTCGAGGAGATGGCGGCCGACTACGCCGACCAGATCCAGAAGATCCAGGCGGAGGGCCCCTACCTGCTGCTCGGCTGGTCCGCGGGCGGGCTGATCGCCCACGCGGTCGCCTGCGAGCTGCAGTCGCGCGGCGAGCGGACCGGGATGCTGGCGATCCTCGACGCCTACCCGGTGAAGGACGTGCAGTTCGAGGAGGTGCCGGTGCCCACCGAGCGGGACGTGCTCGTCGGTGTGCTCGACGTCGACCCGGACGAGCTGGGCGACCGGGCGCTGAGCTACGCGGAGGTCGCCGAGGTCCTGAACCGGCGCGGCAGCGCGCTGGCGGGCCTGACCGAGCGGCAGATCGAGGTCATCGTCCAGATCATGATCAACAACGCGAAGCTGGCGGTCGACTTCGTCCCCGGCAGCTTCGACGGGGACCTGCTGCTCTTCAACTCCACGATCGACCGCGCCGAGGACAACGCCGGGCCCGATATCTGGCGCCCCTACGTCGCCGGGCGGATCGCATCGCACGAGATCACCACCCGGCACGACCGGATGACCCAAGCCGGCTCGCTGGCCCAGATCGGACCGATCCTGGCCGCGAAGCTCGCCGAGGCCACCGGTGACACCACCCTTTCCCACCAGGAGGACTGATTCCCATGACCAACCCGTTCGACGACCAGGACGGTACCTTCCTCGTGCTCGTCAACCACGAGAACCAGCACTCGCTCTGGCCGCAGTTCGCGGACGTACCCGAGGGCTGGACCGTCGCCCACGGCCCGGACACCCACGCCGCCTGCCTGGAGCACGTCGAGCAGACCTGGACCGACATGCGGCCCAAGAGCCTCGCCGACGCCATGGACGCCCACCGGTAGCAGGGCCGACGTGACCTCCACCGACACGCTGGACGAGGCCCGCGACAGCGCGGGCCTCGCCCGGCCCGACGACCTCGCCGCGGCCCTGCTCACCCCCGAGGCCCGACGGGACCCGTACCCGTTCTACGCCCGCATGCGGCGCGAGAGCCCGGTCCACCGCAGCGCCCAGGGCATCTGGTACCTCACCCGGTACGCCGACGTCGAGGCCGCCCTGGGAGACCTGCGGCTGTCCAACGACCGGGACCGGATGACCCGCGCCTACGTCGCGCTCGGCGGCGACCTGAAGGCCTTCAGCCGGATCACCGACCGGCTCGGCCGGGTGATGTCCAACACCGACCCGCCGGACCACGCCCGGTTGCGCAAGCTGGCCAACCGCGCCTTCACCGCCCGGCGGGTCGAAGCCCTGCGCGACGGCGTCCAGCGGATCGTCGACCGACTCATCGACGAGGCGGTCGCGGCGGGGCCGACCATGGACCTGATCGAGGCGGTCGCCTCCCCGCTGCCGCTGTCCGTGGTCTGCGAGCTCTTCGGCATCCCGGACGAGGACCGCCCGCAGGTCAAGACCTGGTTCCGCCGCTTCGGCCGGATGAGCGAGGACCTCGACAAGTCCGAGGCGGCGATCGGGCAGTACGAGGAGTACCTCGCCCGGCTCGTCCGCCGGCGCCGGGCCGACCCGGGCGACGACCTGATCAGCGCCCTTGTCGCCACCCAGGCGCAGGACGACCGGCTCACCGACTCCGAGCTGCTGTCCACCTGCTTCGTCCTGATCACCGCGGGCGACGAGACCACCACCCACCTGATCGGCAACGGCACGCTCGCCCTGCTGCGCCACCCCGACCAGCTGGCCCGGCTGCGCGCGGACCCGGGGCTGATCCGCGGCGCCGTCGAGGAACTGGCCCGCTACGACACGGTGACCCAGGCGATCGTCCGGGTCGTCGCCGAGGACCTGGAGATCGGCGGTCGGACGCTGCGCGAGGGCGAGCTGGTGTACCTGTTCCTCGCCGCGACCAACCGCGACCCCGAGCGCTTCGAGGACCCCGACCGGCTCGACCTGACCCGGCCCGGCAACCGGCACCTGAGCTTCGGCAACGGCCCGCACTTCTGCCTCGGCGGGCCGCTGGCCAAGCTCGAGGCGGAGGTGGCGATCGGCACGCTGGTCCGCCGCCTCCCGCGGCTGCGGCTGGCCGACGAGGCCGCCGACGGGGCGGCGCTCGACTGGCGGCCCAATCCGCTACAACGGCGGCTCAGCACCCTGCCGCTCACCTACTGACACCCGAACGACGACGAAGGAGAACTGACCATGGCCCGAGAGTTCGAGGTCCGCCGGGAGCAGGACCTGCCCGCCACGCCCGAGCAGGTGTGGCACGCGGTCGCCACCGGCGCCGGCAACCTCGGCTGGCTGTACCCCATGGAGGTCGAGCCACGCGTCGGCGGAAAGGCCACCCGGGCCGATGCCACCGTCGTGGCGTGGGAACCGCCGCACCACTTCGCCGTCCGCGCGACCCCGATCGAGGAGTTCTCCAACACGCTCACCTACCGGATCGAGCCGGTCGACGGCGCAACGAGCCACCTGCGGATGGGAATCCACTGGGTCCATGGGGGCACCTGGGACAAGACCTGGGACGTCAAGGCGGACGCGGCCGAGAAGCACGTCGACTTCTACCAGCACGCCCTCGCCGAGTACCTGCGGCACTTCGCCGGCCGCCCCGCCGTCTACGTCAAGGTCCAGCGCCCCGAACCCACCGCCGACCCGGCCGACTTCGCCGCCCTGCGCCGACGCCTCGGCCTCCCCGAGGACGCGGCCGTCGGCGACCGGCTCCGGCTCCACGTCCCCGGTCCGGACGGCGGCCCGGAGGAGGTGGTCGTGGACTGGCTCAACGCCGACTTCGTCGGCCTGCGCGGCCCCGACGCGCTCTACCGGTTCTTCAACGGCAGCAGCTGGAACTGGCCGATCTGGCTGGGCCACCACCTGTTCGCCGAGAACGCCGACGAAGAGCAGGCCACCAAGGCGTGGACCGCCTGGCTCAACGACACCCAAGCCTAGGATCACCGATGGAAACCTCGATGGAAACCTCGATGGAAACACTGCTCTACGCCGCCGAAGTCGTCGAGGAGAACGGCAGTTACACGCTCGTCGTCCAGGACGTGGCCCGGGACACCGTCCAGACCATCCCGGTCCCCAAGTCCATGGTGGACAAGCTTCCGACCTTCCTCTCGGCACTCAGCGCGAAGCTCAACTCCGCACCGTCGCGCGGTCGTTGGTAGGTCTTCCCGGACACCGTGCGGCGTTGCGCCGGACCCGGTCGGCGAGTCGACCGGGTCCGGCGCGGCGATCAGTCGCGCCGGGAGGTCGTCGGTTTCCGGTCGGGGAAGGCGGCGAGCAGGGCCAGCCAGAGCTGGAAGCGGTCCTGCATGGACTGCAGCGACCGGCCGGTGAGGCGCTCGATCTGGTCCAGCCGGTAGCGGACGGTGTTCCGGTGGACGTACAGCCGGTCGGCGACCGTCTGGACCGAGCAGTCCGCGGCCAGGTAGGCGTGCAGCGTCGTGACGAGGTCGGCGTTGTTGGTCTCGTCGAACCGGGTGAGCGGGCGCAGCACTTCGGTGGCGAGCTGCTTCAGCGGCAGGTCGGGGCTGGACAGCAGCAGCCGCGGCAGGTTGAGCGGGTCGCCGGAGTGGATGCCGGGGCCCCTGGTGAGCGCGGCCTGGGCCTCGAACCAGCTCCAGCGCAGGCCGTCGACGCCCCGGTAGCAGCCGCCGATGCCGACCGAGGCGCGGGTGTCGAGGCCGGACAGCGCGGTGCCGAACCGCCGGGCCAGCTTGTCCACGGACGCGTTCTGTGGGAGTACCGCCACCAGGTACCGGCCGACCACGGCGGTGAGCACCGGCTCGGGGGAGTCGGGGTGGCCCGCCGTCAGCCAGGGCAGCCGGGCCAGGCGGCGGTCCACCGCCGGTCCTTCGCCCTCCGGTGCCGGGCAGCCCAGGACGACCCGGTGGGCCGCCGTGGTGTCGAGCCCGAACGCGGCGAGCCTGCGCTCGGCGGCGTCCGGTGCGATCACGTCCCGCACGATGTCCTCGACGACCTGGCCGACCAGCTCCCGCCGTCCGGCCAGGTGGGCCTGCCGACGGGCCAGTTCCAGACCGACCAGCCGGACCGCGTACGGGAGCACGTCCGCCGCCCGGCCGGCCGACCGCAGGCACAGGTACGCCGCGACCATCCCGTCCACCTGCACCGGCAGACGCAGCGGACCGGCCTGACCGGGCCCGTCCGGGGACTCCGATCCGGCCGCCCGGACCTCCTCGACCAGCCCGCCGGCCCGCTCCGGGGCGGCGGCGAGCAGCGAGCCGTGGCGGTCGACCACGGCGACCTCGGATCCGCAGGCGCGCCGCAGCACCCGCAGCAGCGCGGTCAGGCCCTCACCGGTCAGCAGGGCCTGGACCAGCAGGTCGTGCTGATCGACCAGCCGCCGTTCGGCGCTGTGGTCCTCGGCCGCGATCCGTTCGGCGACCAGGCGGTTCACCGCGATGAAGGGCGTCTCGTACGGGACCTCCAGCACCGCCAGGCCCAGCCGTTCGGCCTCGGCCACCGTCGCCCTCGGGACGGTGGGGTGGCTCAGCCCGGTGCCGAAACCCAGCCCGGACGCGCCCGCGGCGGCCACCCGCTGGACGAAGGCGATCTGCGCGGCGGCGGTCCGCTGCCGCAGGCCCGTGGTGAGGAGCAGCTCGCCGCCCGCCATCCACGGTGTGGGGTCGGCGAGTTCCGTCACCGCGACCCAGCGCACGACGCGTTCGACACCGGCCGTGCCGGTGCACAGTCGCAGGCCGAGGCCGTCTTCCCGGAGCAGTTCGCGCAGCGTCACGGACATGCGCCGGACTGTAGCGCCGCACAACTCGGCAGCGGAAGACCGTGCAGCGGTCCATAGCCGGACAGGGGGATTCCTCCTAGGGTTCCCAGCGAGTCGACCGGCACCACCGACCCGACCGAGCCGTCCGCCCCTGGCGTGACACCGGTCAGAAGGGCAACAGGAGTTGAAGAGCAACGACCGACCGGACCCCGCCCCCGGGGCGGTGCGGCTCGAAGCGCTGGCGAAGACCTTCGACGGCCGGGTCCGCGTGGTCGACGGCGTGGACCTGGAGGTCGGCGAGGGCGAGTTCTTCGCGATGCTCGGCCCCTCCGGCTCCGGGAAGACCACGGTGCTGCGGATGATCGCCGGCTTCGAGTCGCCGACCGCCGGCCGGGTCCTGCTGGGCGGAGTCGATGTCACCGCTCTCGCGCCGTTCGACCGGGACGTCAACACGGTGTTCCAGGACTACGCGCTCTTCCCGCACATGACGATCGAGCAGAACGTCGGCTACGGCCTGATGGTGCGCCGGGTGCCCAAGGCCGAGCGGGCGGAGCGGGTGCGCGCGGCGCTCGCGATGGTCCGGCTCGACGGCTTCGAGCGGCGCCGACCGGCCCAGCTCTCCGGCGGCCAGCGCCAGCGGGTGGCCCTGGCCAGGGCACTGGTGAACCGCCCGAAGGTGCTGCTCCTCGACGAGCCGCTCGGTGCGCTCGACCTGAAGCTCCGGCACGAGATGCAGGCGGAGCTCAAGCGGATCCAGCGCGAGGTCGGGATCACCTTCGTGTTCGTCACCCACGACCAGGACGAGGCGCTGACGATGAGCGACCGGGTCGCGGTGTTCAACGCGGGGCGGATCGAGCAGGTCGGCTCGCCCGCCGAGGTGTACGAGCACCCGGCCACGGCCTTCGTCGCCGGCTTCGTCGGCACCTCCAACCTGCTGGACGGCACGGCGGCCGAGCAGGTCGTGGGCGAGGCCGGGCTGTTCAGCGTCCGGCCGGAGAAGATCCGGATAGCGCACCCGGACGATCCCGCCGGCCCCGACGAGCTGTCGGCGATGGGCCGGGTGGCCGAGGTGGTCTACGCGGGCGGCCACACCCGGTTCCTGGTCGACCTGGAGGCCGGCGGGCGGCTGACCGCCGTCCGGCAGAACCTCGAGGAGGGCTCGGCCGACGTCCTGCGTCACCGCGGCACCGACGTCGTGCTCGCCTGGCAGCGCAAGCACACCGTCCGAGTCGGTGGCTGACCCGGTCACCAGCGCCTTTCCCACCAGCGCCTTTCCCACCAGCAAAGGAACCCACCGCATGCGTATCCGCTCGACCGCCCGCGCCGCGGCCGCCGCCACCGCCGCCGTCCTGTTGGCCGCAGGGTGCGGCAGCAGCACTGGAAGCACCGGCGCCCACGGTCTCAATCCGCCGAAACTGCCGATGCTCCAGTCCCTGGGCGCCGGTGAGGGCCAGGTGAACCTGGTCGCCTGGGCCGGCTACGCCGAGGACGGTTCGGACGACAAGAACGTCGACTGGGTCCACCCCTTCGAGCAGCAGACCGGCTGCAAGGTCAACACGAAGATCGCCGGCACCTCGGACGAGATGGTCTCGCTGATGAAGACCGGTCAGTACGACGCCGTCTCGGCCTCCGGAGACGCGACGCTGCGGCTGATCGCGGCCGGCGACGTCGCGCCCGTCAACACCGTCCTGGTGCCGAACTACGCGGACGTCTTCGAGGGCCTGAAGAACCAGCCGTGGAACTCGGTGAACGGCCAGATGTACGGCATCCCGCACGGCCGCGGCGCCAACCTGCTGATGTACCGCACCGACAAGGTCTCGCCGGCGCCCGACTCCTGGCGGGTGGTCTTCGACGGCGCCGCGCCCTACGCCGGCCACGTCACCGCCTACGACTCCCCGATCTACATCGCCGACGCGGCGCTGTACCTGATGAAGACGAAGCCGGACCTGGGCATCAAGAACCCCTACGCGCTGGACGACGCGCAACTCAAGGCGGCCGTCGACCTGTTGAAGACCCAGCACAAGGCGGTCGGCGAGTACTGGAGCGACTACCAGAAGGCCGAGAACTCCTTCAAGACCGGTGACACCGTGGTCGGCACCACCTGGCAGGTGATCGCCAACATGGCGCAGGCCGACAAGGCGCCGGTCCAGGCGGTGCTGCCGAAGGAGGGCGCGACCGGCTGGTCGGACACCTGGATGGTGTCGGCCAAGGCCGCGCACCCCGACTGCGCCTACCAGTGGCTGAACTGGATCGTCTCACCGAAGGCCAACGCCCAGGTCGCCGAATGGTTCGGTGAGGCCCCGGCCAACTCCAAGGCCTGCGACCAGACGTCGGACAAGAACTTCTGCACCACCTTCCACGCCACCGACGAGGCGTACTGGAAGAACGTCTACTACTGGACCACCCCGGTCAAGAGCTGCCTGGACGGCCGCGGGGTGGCCTGCACCGACTACGCCGCCTGGACCGCCGCCTGGACCGAGATCAAGGGCTGACCGGGTGGTCCCGCCCCGAGCCGAAGGGCGCGCCGCTGCCGAGAGTGATGAGCGACAAGCGACCGAGGAACGAGGGAGCGCCGGAGTGAAGAGCGTCGGCAGCGGGCCAAGAGCGCCCGGAGGCGAGCGGGCGAACCACGCCGCCCCGCCGCAGCGCCGGGGCGGCATGCGGCAGGTGGCCTCCGTCCTGCACCGGCACACCGGGCTGCGGCTGACGCTGCTGCTGGCGGCGCCGATGGCCTGGCTGGTGCTCGCCTACCTGGGCTCGCTCGCCGTCCTGCTCCTCTCGGCCTTCTGGACGGTCGACGACTTCACCTACAACGTCGTCCGGGCCTGGAACACCGCGAACTTCCACACCGTCCTCACCGAGCCGGTCTACCGGTCGATCGCCCTGCGCACACTCGGCATCGCCGCCGCGGTCACGGTGATCGACGCCGTGGTGGCGTTCCCGATGGCCTTCTACATGGCCCGGATCGCCCGGCCGCGGACCCGCAAGCTCCTGGTGGTCGCGGTGCTGACCCCGCTCTGGGCCAGCTACCTGGTCAAGGTGTACGCCTGGCGGGTCATCTTCAGCCAGGGCGGGGTGCTCGACTGGCTCGGCGCCCCGTTCGGACTGGCCAGCCCCGGGTACGGCACGGCGGCGGTCATCGCCGTCCTCGCCTACCTGTGGCTGCCGTACATGATCCTGCCGGTCTACGCGGGGCTGGAGAACCTGCCGGCCAACCTCCTCGACGCCTCGGCCGATCTGGGCGCCTCCGCCGGGCGGACCCTCCGCTCGGTGGTCCTGCCGCTGGTCAGGCCCGCGGTGTTCGCCGGGTCGGTCTTCACCTTCTCGCTGAGCCTGGGCGACTACATCACCGTGCGGATCGTCGGGGGGAAGACGCAGGTGCTGGGCACCGCGATCGCCGACAACGTGACGCTCAACCTGCCGCTGGCCGCCGCGCTGTCCTGCGTACCGGTCGTGATGATCGTCGGCTATCTGCTCGCCGTGCGCCGGACCGGCGCCCTGGACTCGCTGTAGGGGGCGAACACCAGTGATCCTCTCCCGCCGTGCCCGGATCGCGCTGCGCGCGGCCACGATCGCCGGCCTCGCCGTCGTCTACCTGCCGTTGCTGCTGGTCCTGCTCAACTCGCTCAACCGGGACCGCTCCTTCGCCTGGCCGCCGACCGGACTCACCACCGAGTGGTGGGTACGGGCCTGGCAGTCCGACGGTGCCCGCAGCGCGCTCGTGACCTCACTGCAGGCGGGTGCGGGGGCCACCCTGGTGGCCCTGGTCCTGGGAACCATGACCGCCTTCGCCGTCCAGCGCTACCGGTTCTTCGGACGGCAGACGGTGTCGTTCCTGGTGATCCTGCCGATCGCGCTGCCCGGCATCGTCACCGGCATCGCGCTCAACGCCGCGTTCCGCACGGTGCTCGGCCCGGCGGGCATCGGCTTCGGCATGCTCACCGTCGTCATCGGGCACGCCACGTTCTGCATCGTCGTGGTCTTCAACAACGTCGTCGCCAGACTGCGCCGGATGTCCCCCTCGGCCGAGGAGGCCTCGGCCGACCTCGGCGCGCACACCTTCCAGACCTTCCGGTACGTCACCTTACCGGCCGTGCGGTCGGCCTTGCTGGCGGGCGGGCTGCTGGCGTTCGCGCTCTCCTTCGACGAGATCGTGGTGACCACCTTCACCGCCGGGCCCGGCGTCCAGACCCTGCCTGTCTGGATCTACGCCAACCTGGCGCGGCCCAACCAGGCCCCCGTGGTCAACGTCGTGGCGGCGGTCCTGGTGCTGCTCTCGGTGGTCCCGGTGTACCTGGCCCAGCGGCTGTCCGCGGACACGCCCGGAGGGCGGCTGTAGCCGACCGTCGGGCGGCCGCTGCTGTCCGCGCTGTCCTTCTGGGTGTCGGCGCCTACCGCCCGTCCTCCCACAGGGCGCGCTCGACGGTGCGCAGGGCGGTGGCCGACTGCTCCCAACCGTGCCACCAGAACAGCCCGCCGTCCTGGCTCGCCTCGGTGGCGAGTGCGGTCAGCCGGGCCCATGGGCCGGCCGGGATGCCGAACTGCGGCCGGGCGGCGAGGCGTTGGGCTGCCTCGGCATCGACCGGGACCATGCCGATCAGCGGGAACCGTGTGCCGTCCGCGGTTCGTCCGGTGCCGTGGAGCATCGGGTGCAGGGTGATCGGGTCGAGCAGCAGGGTGAGGTCGGCGCCTGGTACCAGGTCCGGGCCGTAATGCCAGCTGAGGCGCCGCCCGTTCGACTCGGCCTTGGGGACGGGTCGTCCGTCGAGCGTGACGCCGTCCTCCGCGATCCGCAGCTGCGCGCCGCCCGGCCGCGACGGCAGCCGCAGCCGGTAGGTCCCGTACAGGCGCGGGGGAGCGTCAGACGCCGCACGGTCGAACGGGACGGTGAGGCCGTCCACCTCGAAGCCCGCCGGTCCGATCACCACCGCCGCGGTGGCGGGTTCGCCGTCGACGGTGACGCGCAGACGCGGGGCCGAGCCGAGGGCACCGGGCGCGACGTCCACGCGCACGCCCCCGGACCGATAGGAGCCGACCAGGTCGGCGAGCGGCGGGACCTCCGGCAGCGGGTACTCGGTCAGGCGCACCGCTCGCCCCACGGTGCCGATCAGCCGGCGCCGCCCGTCGCGTCCGAACTCCGTCCGCAGTTCACCGCCGACTCCGGAACCGGCACCGCCGCTGCCGTCCGCCCCGCGCCAGCGCAGCACGCCGTGCTCGTAGTGCGGGTCGGCGACCCGGCGGCCGTTGACGTAGACCCGGTGCCGGGGCGGGTCGGTCGCCCGGCCCAGGAGGTAGACGGAGAGTTCGCCGTCCGGCGTGCCGTACAGGCCCGTCCACGGGTAGAGGGCTCCGGCGAGGACCGAGTCGAGGTCGCGCCGCAGGGATTCCCGGTCCGCCGAGCCGTCCCGCAGCAGCCTGCGCGCCTCGGACTTGCGGGTGAGCAGGGTGCGCAGCCGTCGCGCCGCCTCCGGCGTGGGCCGCTGGCGGACGCCTCGGGCGGCGGCCTGCAGGGCCAGGTCCTCGCGCCGGGCCAGCAGGGCGCGTTCGGCCTCGCCGAGGTCCGGCGGGGCCCAGTCCGCCACGGCGGCGGCGGGCTCCCGGACGTAGCGTTCGCGCAGGGCGCTGTCCTCGCCGAGGGCGAGGACGAATCGGGCGCCGGGCGTGTCCTGCTGCCAGTGGAAGCCGGCCGGGATGCGGAAGTCGGTGAAGCCGTCGAGGGCGGCGAGTTCGCGCGGTCCGTACTCATCGATGATCCGCAGGGGGCCGTCGGGCGGGCGGACACTCTGGCCGGGCTTGAGCAGGCCGAGGCGTTCGAGCGCCCGCGGGTCGGCCGGGGCGGCGACGGCGGGCGGCAGGTACCAGGTGGAGGCGCTGGTGACGGTGCGCTGAACGGCAGGGTCGCGCAGGGCGGCGACGGTGTGGTGGGCGGTGACGGGGTCGAGGCCGCGGTAGCGGGCGCCGATGTAGTTCACCACGGTGTGGTCGGGGCCGTAGACCTCCTCCAGCCGGTCCAGCAGGACGGGCAGGTGGCGGTTGGTGAACCCGGCGCGCTGGTAGTCGAGTTCGCCGACGACGCCGACCTGCCAGAGCACCAGGTTCAGGCCCGGGTCGATGCGTCGGCCCCGGATCAGCAGGTCGGACGCCTCGAAGGTCTGCATGCCGGGGCTGCTCGGGTCCACGCCGAGGTCGGCGCAGAGCACGTCCAGGGCACTGATGCCCGGCCGCATCACGGCCGTGTGGCCCTCGCGGCGGGCGATGCGGACGGCGCGGTGGCTGGAGAGGACGAAGATGCCCGGGTGGCCGTAGAAGACCGCCGCCACGCGTCGTCCGGCGCGGACGAAGTGAAGGACCGCTTCGGATATCTGGACGTACGTCAGATAGCGGTCCTTGGCGTCGTCGTAGAGGACGCTGAGGTCGTAGGCGTCCGGGCGCCAGGCGTTGATGCGGACGACGGTGGCGGGGTCGGCCACGCAGTGGAAGACGTGGTCGGCCTCGCGGAGCAGCCGCTCGTCGGCCCGGGTGAAACCGGCGGCCTCGATGCCGGAGCCGAGGACGGTCAACTCGCCCTTGGGCCCGGCGGGTTCACCGGTCGGCGGTCCGGCCGCGGCGATGGCCCGGGACAGTTCGGCCCAGCGGGCCTCGTGTTCCCGGCGCGAGGGGAAGCGGTCGAAGGGGCGGGTGTAGCGGTGCGCGAAGCGGCGGTCGGAGTCCATGTGGCGGCGCGGGCCTCAGACCGCGTCCGCGGTGTCGGTGAAGTCGACGACCATCTGGGTGCTCTGCGGCGGCAACGGGTCCACCAGGACCGGGGGGTCGAGCTGGACGTAGGTCTGGATGACCTGCGGTGAGGGCTCCGTCAGGACGGGTGCGTCGAGTTCGAAGTCGATCTGGCTGATCTGCGGGGTGGGCGGCATCAGGATCGGGGCGCCGAACTCGGAGACGCCCAGGGTGCTCTGCGGCGGGAAGTCGGCGTCATCGCCGTCCAGGAGGAGGTCGACGTCCACGTCCACGTCGATGTCCATGATGTCGACGGGCAGGCTGCTTGCGGTCAGGGCGATCACGGCGGTCACTCGTCCCCTCGGGGCCACGGGCGGAGGCGAGTTCATGCTACTGAACGGGCGTTCGGCCGGACAGGGGTCGGAGTGGCGGGCGGGCGTTCACGGCTGCCCCCGGGCTGTCGGTGTCAAATGCCCAGGCGGGTGGCGATGCCGTCGAGGACGCAGTCGAGGCCGGTCTCGAACTGCCAGTCCTGGTCGTCCTTGCGGGTGCCCTCGCGGAGGTAGCGCTGATAGGCGGGGTAGCGCCCGGTGTTGATCAGCCAGGACATCCGCGAGGCCAGGCCGGCGCGGGTCTCGTCGCCGTCGGCCCAGCCGTGCTCGCGCTGCAGCGCCAGGAGGGCGATCTCGGCGGAGACGGAGCCGTGGACGTAGCCGGTGACGGTGCGGAACACCGCCATGGTGGTGTCGGCGTCCAGGCCGTGTCCGGCGAGGGCGGCGAACGCGCGCTCGGGGACGGCCAGTTGGTTGGGGGTGAGGGCGGAGGCGGCGGCCCGGGTGGTCCACGGGTGGGCCAGGCTCATCGCGCGCAGCTGGACGGCCAGGGTACGCATGGTGTCGCGCCAGCCGGTGGCGGGGGCGTCCAGGGGGAGTTGGCCGTAGACGAAGTCGACCATCAGCTCGATGAGTTCGTCCTTGCCGGACACGTACCGGTAGGCGGCCATCGGGGCGACGCCGAGCGCGGTGGCCAGACGGCGCATGGTGACGGCGTCCAGGCCTTCGGCGTCGGCGATGGCGACGGCGGCCTCGGCGATCCGGTGCGGGGTGAGGGTGGTGCGCGGGGCGGGGGCCGGGCGGTCGAGGCGCTCCCAGAGCGAGGTCTGGGGCTTGGCCTGGTCGTCGTCCCCGGTGGGGGCCTGCGGGGCGGGCATGGCGGCGGGCTCCTTCCGGCTGGCTGTCGGTCCACCGTACCACTCCGAGCGTACGACGTATCTGCAGTAGACGTCGTACACGTCGATGTGTACGTTGTATTCAGCCGATACGGCGTACACAACGACTCGGAGGGGGACCCCCATGTCCAACGACCAGCAGCAGGCGCGACCCGGGCAAGCTCAGGAGCGGCTGCGGGTGGCCGTACTCGTCGGCAGCACCCGCAACGGCCGGTTCGCGCCGGTCGTCACCGACTGGCTGCTCGGCCACCTCGGTTCCCGTGCCGACATGGCCGTCGACCTCGTCGACCTGGTCGACACCCCGCTGCCCACCACCTTCCCGTCCTTCGGCGGCGAACTCGACCAGGGCGACGCGGAGTTGCTCGCCGCCGTCTCGCCCCGCCTGGAGGCCGCCGACGCCTTCGTGATCGTCACGCCCGAGTACAACCACAGCTTCCCGGCCCCGCTGAAGAACGCCATCGACTGGCACAACCGCCAGTGGCACGGCAAGCCGGTCGCCTTCGTCTCCTACGGCGGGCTCTCCGGCGGCCTCCGCGCCGTGGAACAACTGCGGGTGGTGCTCGCCGAGTTGAACGCCACGACGATCCGCAACACGGTCAGCTTCCACGGCGCCGCGCAGCGCTTCGACGCCGACGGCAAGGCCCTCGACCCGGCGGCCGACGCCGCCGCCAAGACCATGCTCGACCAGCTGGCCTGGTGGGCGCAGGCCCTGCGCGAGGCCCGGCGCGCCCGCCCCTTCGCGGCCTGACCCGGGCACCGACACCGGCACCGGGCAGCCGGGCAAACGGGCAGCCGGGTAAACGGGCAGCCAGGCAAACCGACAGACGGACAGACGGACTACTGGAACACGGGAAAGGCGGACCAACCATGGTGACGGAACCGGCCGAGGAGCGCCCCAGGCCGCCGCTGCTCGGCATCCTCGGGCTGATGCTCGGCTTCTTCCTCTCCGTACTCGACGGGCAGATCATCGGCACGGCTCTGCCGACCGTCGTCGGCGACCTCGGCGGGCTGGACCACCTCTCCTGGGCGGTCACCGGGTACCTGCTCACCTCCGCCGCCGCCACCCCGCTCTGGGGCCGGCTCGGTGACCTGTACGGGCGCAAGGGCGCGTACCAGTGGGCGGTGGTGGTGTTCCTGGCCGGCTCGGTGCTCTCCGGGCTGTCGCGCGACATGGCCGAGCTGATCGCCTTCCGCGCGCTCCAGGGGGTCGGTGCCGGCGGGCTGATGGTCGGCGCGCTCTCGGTGATCGGGGTGATCGTCCCGGCCACCGACCGGGGGCGGGTGCAGGCGGTGGTCGGCGTCCTGATGCCGGTCGCCTTCGTCGGCGGGCCGCTGCTGGGCGGCTTCCTGACCGACCGCCTGAACTGGCGCTGGGCGTTCTACGTCAACCTGCCGGTCGGGCTGCTCGCTCTGGTGGCGGTCGCGCTCGGGGTACGGCTGCGGACGGAACGCGTCCGCGCCCCCTTCGACTGGGCGGGCCTCGCCCTGCTGACCACCGGCATCGTCGGGCTCACCCTGATCGGCAGCTGGGGCGGTGTGACATACGCCTGGACCTCGCCGTGGATCCTCGGCACGGGGGCCGTCGCGGTGGTCGCGCTCGCCTGGTTCGCCCGGGTGGAACGGCGGGTCCCCGGACCGCTGGTGCCGCCCGCGCTGTTCCGCAACCGCAACTTCACCGTGGCCCAGGTGCTGGGCTTCCTCACCGGTGCGGTGATGGTCGCCCTGGCCGGCTACCTGCCGCAGTACCTCCAGTTCGTCCAGGGTGCCACGCCGACCACCGGCGGCCTCCTGCTGCTGCCGCTGATGCTCGGCATGGTCGGCTCCCAGCTCGTCACCGCCAAGCTGATGAGCCGCACCGGCGGCGAGCGGCGCTACCCGCTGATCGGCGGCGCCATCGCCCTGACCGGAGCAGCCCTGCTGCTGCTCCTCGGTACCGGCACGCCGCGGGTGGTCGCCTCCGGGCTCACCGCGGTCGCCGGGCTGGGGATCGGGCTGCTCATGCAGAGCACCCTGCTGACCTCGATGGGCGCCGTCCCGCCGCGGGACATGGGCGCCGCGATGGGGGTCGTCACCCTGGTGCGCAGCATCGGTGGTTCCCTGGGCATGGCGGTGCTCGGCGCGGTCTACACGGCCCGGATGGCGGACACCCTCACCGAGCGGCTCGGCGCCGGGTCGGCCGCCCGGCTCACGGGTGGCGGCGGGCTCACCCCGGCAGGGCTCACCGGCCTGCCGGCCGGCGTCCGCGACGCCGTAGGGGAGGCGGTCACCGATGGCCTGCACGGCGCGGTGGCGGGAGCGGTCGTGCTGGCGGCCATCGCCACGGCGGTCGCCTGCCTGGCTCGGCCGGACCCGAAGCCGGATCGGGAGTCGATGTCGGCCCCCGACCCGGCCCCGGCCCCCGACCCGGCCCCGGAGCCCGAGTCGGCGAAGACGACGGCGTAGCGTGTGACAGCTCGACCAGGTACGGGATGTGCGGCTGCTCCCTCCGGCGCCCTCGGCGCGGGGCTGTCCGCCTCCGGCGACTTCGAAGCGGATGCCCGAGGACGAGTGCGGGCGGCCTTCAACGGCGGGGCAGCAGCGACTCCCACACGTCGCGTTCGGCGGTGGCCGACCAGACCACGTCGCCGTGGCCGTAGCCCGGCACCACCCGGTAGTCCACCCGGGCGCCGCCCTGGCGGATGAGGCGGGCACCGAGGTCGTGGTCACCGCGGCCGAACTCGGCGTTCACCCAGACCACCTCGGCTCGGATCGCCGCCCAGTCGATCCGGTGGACCTCCGTCAGACCGGCCCAGACGGCCGCCAGGTCGCGCAGCAGCGCGGTCGGCTGCAGGCCGCTGCCGAGGCGGCCGATCGCCTCCGTCCAGACGGCGAGCGGGCTGTGCTCCAGGGCGAAGCGGTCCTCCCCGGGGGTGGTGCCGAAGGCGTAGGTGCCGCTGCTGTGTCCCCGGTGGTGGATCCAGCTCGCGGGCCCGGGCAGGTCCCGGGTGTGGGTCAGGGCGTAGTGCAGCAGGCCGAGGTTGCTGAACTGCCCCGCCCCGTCCACCGGCCGTGGTACCCCGCTCGGGGCGTCCGGGGCGGTGGTGGCGCGGGCGACCAGGCCCTTCAGGCCGGGGTCGACGGTCCAGACGCCCGCCTCCAGCTGCTGCTGGAACAGGCGGGTCAGCGCCTCGGCCTTGGCGACCAGTTCCGGTTCCGTCTCCGGGTCGTAGGGGCCGGTGGTGTCGAGGACGAGTACCCGCCGCAGGGCCTCGCCCCGGTTCCGGGCGGCGGTGGCCAGGGCGAGCGCGGCCCCGGCCGAGTGGCCGAGCAGCTCGTAGGGCAGGGCGGTGAGGGACTCGACGGCGGAGACGACCCGTTCGAGGTCCGTGCGGTGCCCGTCCAGGCCCCAGTCGGCGCACTGCGGCCCGATCCGGTCGGGCGTCAGCGCGTCCTCGGGCGGGGTGGTGCCGATGACCAGGTACCCGTGGTCGGCGAGGAAGTGCGCGAGGCTCCGGCCCTGCGCGGTGCAGTAGTCGGCGGCGACGTTGAGTCCGCCGCCCGGCAACAGATGGACCACCCGGCGCGCCGCGCCGTCGTCGCCGAGGACGTCGACGGTGAACCGGTCCCCGTGCTGGTCCGGGACGGCCAGTCGACGGTGACCCGGACCGATGTCCACCACCGCCGGGTCGCCGCAGCCGAGTGCCGCCCCCAACTCCCTGACGACGTCCGTGCCCACCGCTGTCCCTCCCCCTGCGCTGCCCTTCGCGACGTCGAACAGTCTGCCGCATGGCCGCGGTCCGCTCCGGCGCCGGTACCCGCCGTGGGCGCCCGGCCCCTGGCCGGGTACCGGGCCACGGTGCGGTGCCGCGACCGTGCGGCCCCGCTGCTCACCCCCAGTACCCCGTGTGCACCGCCGCGGCTTCCTCGTAGAGGTGCGGCCCCGAGACCTCCACCGAGCTGCCGCCGGCCGCGAAGACCTGGCGGCACGGCAGGTGGAGCACCGGCTCCTCCGGATCCATGCCCGCGATGACGTTCAGGTCGGTCGCGGCGAGCGCGTAGACGACCCGGCGGATGCCGCTCCAGAAGATCGCGCCGGCGCACATCGCGCAGGGCTCGGTGCTGGAGTACAGGGTGGCCTTGGCGAGCTGCGCCGGAGCGAGGGCGCGGGAGGCCTGCCGGACCAGGTTGGTCTCCGCGTGGGCGGTGACGTCGTGGTCGGTGAGCACGGTGTTCTCGGCCGTGAGCAGGACGCTCCCGTCGGGGTCGGTCAGCAGCGCGCCGAACGGGTGGTTGCCGTGCGCCCGGGCGGAGGCCGCGAGATCGATGGCCGCGAGCAGGTGGGCGCGGGTGTGATCGGCCATGACGTACTCCTCAGGGGTGGGCCGAACGGTGGGATGGCGAAGCGGGAGGCATCGGGGAGGTCATGTCGCCCGGATCAGCCGTACGGGACGACGGCGACCGGGCAGTGCACGTGGTGGATCGCCGCATGTGCCACCGGGCCGAGGTGGTGGTGGCGCAGCGGCAGGTGCCGGGTGCGGCGGCCGACGACGAGCAGCCGGGCCGTCGCCGCCGAGTCGACCAGCTCGACGGCGGCCTTGCCCCGGATCAGCTCGTCCGTCACCTCCACCTCGGGGTGACGGGCCCGCCAGGGCTCCAGCGCCTCGGCGAGGCCGGTCCGCTCGACGGCGGAGACCTCGCCCTCCAGCCCGCCGATCGCGCCGTAGGACATGTACTCGCTGCCGGCCGGCGGGCTCCAGACGTGGACGACCCGCAGCGGCGCCGAGCGGAGCGCGGCGGCCTCGAAGGCGAAGGCCAGCACCTCCTCCGCCGGGTGCGCCAGGTCGAGGCCGACCGTCACGGGACCGGCCGGCTCGCTCTCGTGGGCCCGGACCAGCACCACCGGGCAGGCCGACCGGCGCAGCACCTCCTGACTCACCGAACCGGTCAGGAAGCCGCGTACGGTGCCCAGCCCGCGCGAGCCGAGCACCAGCACGGACGCCGTCCGCGAGGAGGCCTCCAGCGCCTCCACCGGATCGGCGGCCACGGGCTCGGAGGAGATCGGCACCCCGGGCGCCAGGGCGCGCAACCCGGCCTCGCGGTCGGCCAGGTGTGCCAGTGCGCGGTGGTAGGTCTGGTCGCTGCCGACCACGTCCCGCTTCGGCCAGGGCCAGGCCTGGAGGACTTCGAGGCCGAGCCCGCGGCGCTGCGCCTCGAGCGCCGCCCACTCGGTGGCGGCGAGGCTCTCGGGCGAGCCGTCGAAGCCGACGACAACGGGTCCGGTCACGGCGTACTCCTCGATTCCGCGGCGCGTCGACGGCCGTCCCCGGCCGCCGGGGCCGCCTCGGGTTGCCGCCCCAGTATCCGCGCTGGCCGCGACCGGCGCCTGTCGGGGCGGCGCACCTCGCGCCCCCGGTCACCGTCCGCGCCACGCCCGTCACTCGCGGGGCCGCCGGCCCATGTGCTCGGGGCCACGGTCCCGTCCAGGTCCCGGTGCGGCTACGCTCCGTGCCGCTCCCATGACGCGACCGTCGCGGTCGCCCAGGCCCGCACCCGTTCCGGGAAGCCCTCCGCCGGGAACGTCCCGTCGACCGCGACTTCCGCGATCGTCACGCCGTACCCGCCCCGCGGTACCTCCCGCGGGGCTTCCCGCACCACCTCGGGTGCCGCGCCCCTCACTCGGTGCGAATTGGCCCGCCGAGCCCGCTCCACCAGCCGGTCCACCTCCGCCGGCCCCCCGCCGAGGTACGCCCGCAGGAATTCCCGCGCCCGCGCCCCGCCGTCGCCGGGCAGCCGGCCCGGATGCTGCAGCAGGAAGCACGACACCGACACCCCGTGCAACGGCCCCCACGGCTCCTGCCGCCCGTGGTCCAACGCCAGCAGCGTCTGGAAGAGCTCCTCGCACCCCGGCGCACCGCACTCCCCGCAGGGGCCGACGCCGGTCACTCCCGCACCTGCTTGCTCAGGTACATCGCGGACACGTCGTAGCCGCTGCGGCGGTACAGGGCGATGGCGGCCTCGTTTCCGCCGAACACGTTCAGGGCCAGTTCCGTCATGCCCTCACGGGCGACGAGCTGCTCGGCGGCGCTGAGGATGGCGGCGCCGTAGCCCTGGCGGCGGTACGGGGGGCGGACGCGGATGTGGTACAGCCAGGCGGAGGTGGAGGTGCCGGCCTCCGTGCGGGGGTCGGGGCCGATCCAGGCGGTGCCGACGGTCTCGCCCGAGTCGTTCTCGGCCACCACGAGGTGGTGGCGGGCGGTGGCGAGGCCGTCGGGGAGGAACCTGGCGGTGCCCTGGCGAGCGCGGTCCCGGGCCAGCTCCTCGGGCATGAGTCCGGCCAGTTCGCGCGTCGTCTCGTCTTCGCGGAGCTCGGTCGCCGCCCGGTACTCCGACGGCGTCATCGGTCGCAGGGCCACCTTCTGAACGTCCATGCCCCATCTTCGACCGGCCGCGGGCGGCGGCGAAACCGGATTTCGCGCCGGGACGGTCGGAGTAGGGAGGCGGCGTGGTACCGCGGTACTACGGGCCGCCCGATGATCAGCCCGCGGTGCCACGGATCCGGCGCCGGCCGCACCTAGCGTGGAAGCGTGGCGGTCGGGACGGCCCGGCCCCTGAGCGTAAGGGCGAGCGATGATCGAGGCGCACCAGCTGACGAAGCGGTACGGGGAGAAGACCGCCGTGGACGGGCTGGACTTCACGGTTCGGCCCGGGACGGTGACCGGGTTCCTGGGGCCCAACGGCGCCGGGAAGTCCACCACCATGCGGATGATCGTCGGCCTCGACGCGCCCACCAGCGGGTCGGTGCGGGTCAACGGCCGCCGCTACGCCGAGCACGCCGCGCCGCTGCAGGAGGTGGGCGCGCTGCTGGAGGCCAGGTCGATCCACCCCGGCCGCTCGGCGTTCAACCACCTGATGGCCCAGGCCCACACCCACGGCATCCCGCGCCGCCGGGTCGAGGAGGTCATCGAGCTGACCGGCCTGCAGTCGGTGGCCCGCAAGCGGGCCGGCGCCTTCTCGCTCGGCATGGGCCAGCGCCTCGGCATCGCGGCCGCCCTGCTGGGCGACCCGGCCACGGTGATGCTGGACGAGCCGGTCAACGGCCTCGACCCCGAGGGCGTCCTGTGGATCCGCAACCTGCTCACCTCCCTCGCCGCCGAGGGCCGGACCGTCTTCGTCTCCTCGCACCTGATGAGCGAGGTCTCCCTGGTCGCCGACCACCTGATCATCGTCGGACGCGGCCGGCTGCTCGCCGACACCACCGTGCAGGACCTGATCAGCGAGGCCGGTGGCGACGCCGTCAAGGTGGCCAGTGCCGACCCGGCCCGGCTGCGCTCGGCGCTCGCCGGGCCCGGCGTGGAGATCACCGGTCGGTCCGGCTCGGAAGAACTGCTGGTCACCGGCCGTACGGCCCGCGAGATCGGGCTCACCGCCGCCGAGCACGGCATCGCCGTCTTCGAGCTCACCCCCCGGACGGTCTCCCTGGAGGAGGCCTTCATGGACCTGACCAGGGACGCCGTGGAGTACCACGGCACCACCACCGCCCGCATCGAGACCGAGACCGAGACCCCGAGGAGCGCGGCATGAGCACCGTTGTGACCTCCCAGCCGGCCACGCCCGCCGAGCTTCGCCCCGCCCGCCCCGCCTACAAGGTGACCGCGGCGCGCGTGCTGCGCTCCGAGTGGGCCAAGCTGTGGTCGCTGCGTTCGACCTGGATCACCGCCGGTCTGGCGCTGCTCTTCCTGGTCGCCTTCGGCCTGATCGCCGCCTTCCAGTTCAAGTCGCGGATCACCTCGGGCCGCCCGATGGACCGGGACTTCGCCAGCGCGAGCGCACTGAGCCTCTCGCTGTTCGGCACCAACTTCGCCCAGCTGGCGCTCGGTGTCCTCGGCGTGCTGGTCGCGGCCGGCGAGTACTCGACCGGCATGATCCGCTCCACCCTGGCCGCCGTGCCGCGCCGCCTGCCGGTGCTGTGGTCCAAGGCCACGGTGTACGGCCTGATCGCGCTGGTCCTGGGCACCGTCGGGGTGTTCGTCGCCTTCCTCGCCGACAGCCGCATCCTCTCCGGCACCCGGGCGGCGATGACCATCTCCGACGCCGGGGTCGTGCGGGGCCTGCTGGGCGCCGCGCTCTACCTGGGCCTGGTCGGCGTGATCGGCGTCGCCCTCGGCGCGCTGCTGCGCTCGGTGGCCGGCGGCATCTCGGTGCTGGTCGCCTCGCTGATGCTGATCCCCGGGCTGGTCTCGCTGCTGCCCAGCTCCTGGCAGGACCACATCAGCCCCTACCTGCCCAGCCACGCCGGCGAGGCGATGTTCGCCCTCCACCACGACACGACCACGCTCTCGCCGACGGCCGGACTGCTGGTCTTCCTCGGCTGGACGGTGCTCGCGCTGGCCGGCGCCGCCGTACGGCTGGTCCGCGCGGACGCCTGAGCCCGTCCGGGCGCCGAGCCCGTACGGAGCCCGAGCCGGTACGGACGTCCGCGTCCGTACCGGCGCCCGGGCCTGAGACACTCCCGATGCGGTGTCGGATCCGACCGGCGCCGCACCACCCGTACCACCCGCACCACCACCAGGGAGGCGCCACCGGTGAGCGAGGACCACGCCACCCCCACCGGCCCGCTCGTGGCCGCCGACGCGCTGTCCGGCCACCCGCTGTTCGCCCGGCTGGCCCGGATCGGCCAGCGGGTGCGGGAGGCGGACCGGGCCCACCCCTGGGTGCTGGACACCGCCGTGGTCGCGGTGGTCTTCCTGATGTTCTGCCTCCCCGACCTCTTCCCCGGCCACGGCGAGCCCCCGCACGAGCACCGGGTCGTGCTGGTCCGCCCGGCGCTGCCGCCCATGCTGGCCCTCCAGGCGGGCCTGGTCCTGCCGCTGCTGTGGCGCCGACGCCGGCCCACCGAGGCCTTCGCGGCGATCATGGCGGTGTTCGTGCTGCAGTGGTCGCTCGGTGTCGCCCTGCGCGCCGACGCAGCCCTGCTGTTCGCCCTCTACAGCCTGGCCCTGCACGGGCGGCTGCGGCACCTGGCCTGGTCCTGCGCGGTGATCGTCGGCGCGATGGCGCTGGTCGCCGTCGAGGTCTCCGGCGGCGGACTGCCGGTCGGAGACGCGCTGTTCTTCCTGGTCAGCGCCGCGACGGCGGCCGTCGCCCTCGGCATCGCGGTGCGCGTGCGCCGCGCCCAGCTCGCCGGATTGCGCGAGCGGGCGGCCCGGCTGGAGATCGAACGCGACCAGCGCAGCCGACTGGCCGCCGCCACCGAACGCACCCGGGTGGCCCGGGAGATGCACGACATCATCGGCCACAACCTGTCCGTCATCGTCACCCTGGCCGACGGCGGCGCCTACGCCGCCCAGGCCTCGCCCGAGCGCGGTCGGGAGGCGCTGCAGCTGATCGGCGAGACCAGCCGCCAGGCGCTCGGCGAACTGCGCCGGATGCTCGGCGTGCTGCGCGACCAGGGCGATGAGGGGGCCGAGCTCAACCCCCAGCCGGGCATCGCCGACCTCGACGGGCTGTGCGCCCGTATCCGCGCCGCCGGCCCCCAGGTGCTGTACACCGTCGGCGGCGACCTGGACCAACTGGACCGAGGCGTCCAGCTGATGGCCTACCGCATCGTGCAGGAGGCCCTCACCAACACCCTCAAGCACGCCGGCCCGGACACCCGCGCGCACGTGACCCTGACCGCCGACGCCGCCCGGCTGCGGGTGAGCGTCCAGGACAGCGGCCCGCCCGCCGGTACTCCCCGGCCGGTCCGGCCGGCCGGCGAGGGGCACGGCCTGGCCGGCATGCGCGAACGCGCGGCCGTGTACGGGGGCACCGTCACGGCCGGTCCCGGCCCTGGGGCAGGATGGACCGTGGAGGCCGTACTCGACCTCACCCCCGACCCGACAGGCGGCCCGACGTGACCACCGTCCTCATCGTGGACGACCAGCCACTGCAGCGCTACGGCTTCCGGATGCTGCTGGAGAGCCAGCCCGACACCGAGGTGGTCGGCGAGGCCTCCCACGGCGCCGAGGCCGTGCGGCTGACCGCCGACCTGAGGCCCGACGTCGTGCTGATGGACATCCGGATGCCCGGTATGGACGGCATCGAGGCCACCCGCCAGATCGTCGCCTCCGGCGGCCGCTCACGCATCCTCGTGCTGACCACCTTCGACCTCGACGAGTACGCCCACGCCGCGCTGCGCGCCGGGGCCAGCGGCTTCCTGCTCAAGGACGCGCGCCCGGAGGAACTGCTCGCCGGGATCCGCGCGGTCGCCGAGGGCGACGCCGTGGTGGCGCCCGCGATCACCCGCCGCCTGCTCGACGCCTACGCCCACCACCTGCCGGTCCGCCCGCCCGGCGCGGCGCCGGTCGACGACCCCCGGCTGGACGCGCTGACCGAGCGCGAGCGGGAGATCCTGGTGGCCATCGCCCAGGGCTGGACCAACAGCGAGATCGCCCAGCGCCTGGTGCTGGCCGAATCGACCGTCAAGACGCACGTCAGCCGGGTGCTGGCGAAGATCGGCGCCCGGGACCGGGTGCAGGCGGTGATCTTCGCCTACGACCGCGGGCTGACCAGGCCCAATCCGCCGATCACGAATTAATTCGGTGGCGCCGCCGCGGACGGCGCTGTTAGCTTGGCCGCTCCACTAGTCGTCCTGATCAAGGGCCACGTGCCCACCGGAGAGGGTGTCTTGATGTCCCGGATCGCGCCGAGCGCGCCTCGCCACACCGCGTAACGACCATTCCCGTCGAGGCCGCTCGGCCTGCTCTTGCTGTCATCGCAAGCCTTCCAGCAAGGAGCACCCCGGGTGTCCAGCACCACCAACACGAAAAAGACCGACACCTTCACCTGCACCTGGTGCGGGCTGACCGTGTCCACCTACGCCGCCGACAGCACGCGGCGCAACCACTGCCCGTCCTGCCTGCACTCCCGGCACGTTCTCGACCAGGTCGAGGGCGGTCCCAGCGAGTGCCACGGGCGGATGTCGCCGATCGCCATCGCCGTGCTGCGCACCGGCGACTGGATGGTCGTGCACCGCTGTGTGCGCTGCGACGAGCTGACGTCCAACCCGGTCTGCCCGGACGACAACCAGCTCATCCTGATGCGGATGGCCGTACGGCCACTGGCCCAGCCGCCGTTCCCGCTCGAAGCGTTCGGCTCCCTCTGAACCGGCCGCGCGAGGAGGGAGACACGACCGTGCCACGACGCAAGAACGAGGGCGGGCAAGGCCGTTCGGGCCGCCGCCCGCAGCGGTACAAGGACGTCCTGCACACCAGGGGCGGGCACCGGGCGCGGGACTTCCGGTGCGTGGGCTGCCGGTTGGACGTCCCGCTGGGAGCCCCCGGCACCGCGCACCGCAACCACTGCCCGAACTGCCTGGCCAGCCTGCACGTCGCCCGGCGGATACCCGGTGACCGGGCCGCCGGCTGCCGGGGGCGGATGGTGGCCCTGGGCATGTCGGTCCGGTCGGACGGCGAGTGGCTGATCATCCACCAGTGCCAGTCCTGCGGGGAGTTGAGCGCCAACCGGGTCGCCGGGGACGACAACGCCCTGGCGCTGGTCCGGCTCGCGCTCAAGCCGCTGCGGGACAACCGGCTCGCCGGCCGCGCGCTGCTGTACCTGTAGGGGCGGGCCCGCCGGGTGGCCGGAGCCGTCGACGCGCGGCTCCGGGCACCCGGCCTCCGGCTAGGCCTGGTTGCCCGGCGTCCCGAGCGGCGTCCCGTGCGGCGCCGGGGTCGGGTGCGGGACGGAGGCCGGCAGGGTGTGGCCGGTGCGGTCGTCGGTGTGCCAGGACTGCGACTGGAAGGCGAGGAACACCGCCGTCCAGCGGTTCTCGTCCGGCAGGTGGATCAGCAGGCCGCCGTCCTGGTACACCCCGTCGTCCTTGCGGAACTGGCCGCTGTTGCCCTGGTTCATGTGCACGTCGTGCACGCCGTTTCCGGGCAGGAAGCCGAACACCTTGTCGGGCACGCCGGGTTCGGGCCCGAAGCGCTGGCCGAAGACGTAGACGGCGGCGCCCTGGTCGGCGATCGCGCGCTGCACGTACTGGTCGAGCAGGTCGGCGAGGTCGTTGTTCGGGCCCGGCAGGTCCGGCGGCAGCACACGCATCGCCGAGTGGTCGACGAGCTTCCCGCGGACGAAGTCCAGGCTCGCGGTGCCAGGGCGGGAGGGCAGCTCGGTCCAGCCGCTGCCGGCCGGCGGCAGGATGGCGGTGACCGGGTGCCGAAAGTCCTCGTCCGCGAGGTAGAGCAGCTCCGACGGGGCCTGCTGGGACAGGACGTTGACGGCCGCGCGGTAGTCGGTGCCGTCGGCGTCGCGCAGGTGGATCTGGTAGTGCGGGGTGCCGGTGGCGCCCTCGCGGCGCCGGTCGACGGCGGTGGCGGCGAGCACGCCGTAGTTGCTGATCGGCATGGGCGGGTCCTCGGATGGGGTCGGTCGGGAGCCCCTCCGTTATGGCGCACCGGCAGGCCAGGGAACCGGGGAATCGGCGTTTGTTCACCTCCCGTCCCCCGAACGGGTTTCCACGCCGCCGAACATTGACAACAGCGCCGAACCCAGGCCGCACCGCCATGGTGGCTACTGCCCCGCTGTCCCCGGCCGGACCAGCCCGGACTCGTACGCGGCCACGATTGCCTGGGCCCGGTCGCGCAGACCGAGCTTGAACAGGATCCGGGCCACATGGGTCTTCACCGTCGTCTCGCCCAGGACGAGCCGCTCTGCCAACTCCGCGTTGCTCAGGCCCCGCGCCAGCAGTCGCAGCACGTCGAGCTCGCGCGGCGTCAGCGCGGACAGGTCGCGGTGCAGCGCCTCGTCCGCCACGTCCTGGCGGGCGAAGCGCTCGATCAGCCGCCGGGTGATGCGAGGCGCGAGCAGGGCGTCGCCGGTCCGCACCTGGCGGACGGCGCTCACCAACTGCTCGGGGGAGACGTCCTTCAGCAGGAAGCCGCTGGCACCCGCGGCGAGCGCGGCGTAGACGTAGCGGTCGAGATCGTAGGTGGTCAGCATGATCACCCGAGGCGGCACGGCGGCGGCCGCGCTCTCCGCCGCGCTCTCCGCCGTGCTCTCCGCGAAGATCCGGCGGGTCGCCTCCAGACCGTCCAGCTCGGGCATTCGGATGTCCATCAGCACCACGTCGGGCGCGGTACGGCGGACGGCCTCGACGGCCTGCAGCCCGTCGGCGGCCTCGGCGACCACGTCGATCCCCTCCGCCTTGAAGATGAGCCGGAAGCCGGTCCGCAGCAGGTCCTGGTCGTCCGCGATCACCACCCGCAGCGGCCGCTCGGTCGCCGTGGTCGTCCCGCTGGTCTCGGTCACGTGGTTCCGCCCCCGTTGTGGTTCCCGTGCCGGGTCGGTCGACGCCGGCCGCCGGTCAATCTACTGCGCACGTCACGGCGGCGGGGCGTCAGCATGCCGCCGCGTCCCGGGGGATGACGGCCCGCACCCGGAAGCCCCCGCCCGGTGCCTCGGCTGCCTCGAGCGTGCCGCCGTAGACGCCCAGGCGTTCGCGCAGGCCGAGCAGCCCGCGCCCGGCCCCGGAGCGCGCGGTCGGCGCGGGGCGGCCGCCGGAGTCGGCCACCTCCAGGGTCAGCGCCCGCGGGGCGTGCTCCACGGTGATCCGCACCTCGGCGCCCTGGGCGTGCTTCATGGCGTTGGTCAGCGCCTCCTGCACCACCCGGTAGGCGGCCAGGTCCATGCCCGGCGGCAGCTGCACCGGCTCGCCCAGCACGGTCAGCTCGACCGGGACCCCGGCGCCGCGCACCCGCTCCGTCAGGGCGGGCAGCTGGCCCAGCCCCGGCGCGGGCCGCAGACCGGGGTCGTCCGAGAGGTCGTCGGCCTCACCCATGGTGAGCAGGTCCATCGCGTGCCGCAGCTCCGTCATCGCGGCCCGGCCGCTCGACTCCACGGCCCGCAGTGTCTGCTCGGCCTCGTCCCGGTCGATCCGCAGGATCTTCCGGGCCGCGCCGGCCTGCACAGTCATCACACTCACGTGATGGCTGATCACATCGTGCAGTTCCCGCGCGATCCGCGAGCGCTCCTGCTCGGCCGCGAGCAGGGTGGCCTGCTCCTTCTCCCGCAGCAGCGCCTGCTCCCGCAGAGACCAGGTGCGCACCGTGTTGACCACCAGGGCGACCGGGACCAGGAAGAGGAAGGTCGCGGTCCCGGACTCCAACGCGGGCACACTGGACTCGTGGGTCGCCGCCAGGACCACGGTCGCCGCCGCCGCGCCGGTCAGCGCGAGCACCCGCCGGGTGCTGTGGACCGCGGCACTGTAGACGGCCACCACGCAGGCGAGGAACGTGGACAGCGGGTCGAAGCCCGGGCTGAGGTGGAACAGCAGGCTCGCCGCGACCACCGTCCCGCACACCGTCAGCGGATACCGGCGCCGTACCAGCAGCGGCAGCGCCGCCAGCACGGCCAGCGCCACCTGCCAGTGCTGCACGGTGCCGTAGTGGTGGACGACCATCCCGTAGGCGGGCGGTGGGGCGCCGGGCACGCCGCCCGGGTCGACCGGCAGGGTGGGCGCGGTCAGCGACACGCTGACCGGCGAGCGGC
>NZ_JBHVVI010000110.1:0-28551 GCF_042883685.1 Kitasatospora sp. NPDC058190 | reverse complement strand
CTGACGCACCTGACGTGACGCCGAACCCAGAGCGCCCCACCGCGGTCCGACCGCGGTGGGGCGCTCTGCTGGGTGTTCGACGCGGGGTGCTCGACGCCGGGTGCGCGACGCCGTGCGCTCCGGTCAGCCGCCCACGCGCAGGTAGTGGCCCCAGTAGCCCTGCCAGGCCCCGTAGTGCTCGGCCAGCTTCTGGAACTCCGCCTCGTCGACGGGCCGGCCGTAGACCCGCTGGACCGCCCGGCTCATCTCCTTGTCGAGCACGATCCGCTCCATCCGGCCGAGCCCGCGGATCAGCAGGAAGGACGCCGACCACTCGCCGATCCCGGGCAGCTTCAGCAGCCGCTCGCGGACCTCCTGGTACGGGCCGGTGCGCAGGAAGTGCTCGTCCAGCTCGGCCCAGAGCCGCACCGAGCGGTGCAGGTAGCTCGCCTTGCGCTGGTTGCCGATCAGGGCGACCAGCTCGGCCTCCTCGAAGCGGGCCAGCTGGTCGACGTCCGGGAAGGCCCAGAGCCGCTCACCGCCCACGTCGATCCGGTTGCCGACCGCCTCGACCAGGGCCCGCTTCATCTGGCGGGCCACCGGCATCGGCACCCGCTGGCACAGGATCGCCCAGCAGAGCAGCTCGAACGGCGAGGGGAACTTGACCTGGTGGTAGCCGTGCAGCCGCTCCACCACCCGCGCGAAGGGCTCGTCCTGCCGGGCCAGCCGGTAGAACCCGGCCAGGTCGTCGGAGAGCCCCAGGTAGAAGTCGATCCGGTCGGTGACCGCCGCCACCGCCTCGGCGGTGATCGGCTGCTCCGCGGCGAGCCGGGCGTCCAGACCGGACGCCCCGGGCGCCGCCGTGAGGCGCACGCCCAGGGTCGCCCCGGCCTCCCGGACGGCCAGCGTGAGCGCCGCCTGCGCGGTGCCCTGCTGGCCGGCCATCGCCGGGAAGGAGCCGATGAAGCCGAGGGAGGCCCGGAAGTCGAACGGCTCCCGGGCGGGCAGCCGGATGTCCGTCAGGTGCAGGGCCGCCGCTTCCGTGGCCATGGCTCAGTCCTCCTTGCGGTTGCTGGGCAGTCCGGGCGCGAGCGGCTGGCCCCACTCGTCGGAGAGCGCGTACAGCACGGCGAGCGCCGCGTTGCGCGGGACGGGGGCGAAGAACTCGGAGTCGGCCTTCTCCACCGCGTACATCGCCTTCTCCAGCAGCGCGGCCCCGGCCTCGGTGACCTGCACCCGCTTGGCGCGGGTGTCGACCAGGTCCGGGATCCGCTCGACCAGGCCCTTGCTCTCCAGGGTGCGCAGCACCTGGCTGGTCATCATCGGGTCGGTGCCGGAGTGGTCGGCCAGGTGGCGCTGGGTGGGCGGGCCCTCCTGGGCACCGAGCCAGCCGGCGCCGGCCAGCAGCACGAACTGCACGTGCGTCAGGTCGTGCGGCTTGAGGGCCGCGGCGATGGACCGCTGCCAGGAGAGGGTGACGCGCCAGAGCAGGAAGCCCGGGCTCTCGGCCGGCTTGGCGGGCCGCTCGAAGTCGGCCTCCGGCTGGTTCTGCACTGCGGACTGGTTCATGGCGGTGCTCACTTTCCCTCCGTGACAGGGGTCTGCTCGGTGGTCTGCATGTACTGGATCCCCCACATGGGTGGGCCCCTCCTCCATTTACTATGCGCGTTTACTATATCGGATACGAGCATCCCGGGCGACCCGGCGGACGGGTCAGATCAGGGCCAGTTCCATCGCCCTGGCCACCGCCATGCCCCGGCTGTTCACCCCCAACTTGACGTTGATGTTGGCCAGATGGCGGGCCGCGGTGTGCTCCGAGATCCCCAGGATCCGGGCGATCGCCCGGTTGGAGAGCCCGTCCCGGGCCCGGCCGATCACCGCCAGCTCACGGTCGGTCAACAGCCCCCGACCGGGGTTGGCGAACGCCACGAGCTCGGCCAGCACCGTCTCCGGGTCGGTGAAGTACGGCAGCGAGGCCCCGCCCGGCAGGGTCCGGCTCACCGCCTCCGGAAGCGCCTCCACCATCCGGCGGGCGACCGCCGCCGGACACAGGTAGCTGTCCTCCCGGCGCAGCAGCAGCGTGGGAACGGCCACCTCGGCCAGTTCCGACCACGCGTTCAGCGCGCAGGAGTCCAGGAACAGCGCGGCGGCGGCCTCCGGCTGGGCGCACATCCGCTGGTAGTCGGCGTACCAGCGAACCTCCTCCGGCCTGGTCCCCGGCAGCAGCAGCTCGGCCACCAGCCGGGAGCCGAGGTGCCAGTCCGCCCGGACCAGCCGCTCCACCGCGCCGGGCAGATCGTCCGCCAGCCCGTCCGGGTGGTCGCGGTCCGCGGTGAAGGACGGCGCGGTGCCGAACAGCACCAGCCGGCTCACCCGGTCCGCGTACCGGGCGGCGAACAGCATGGCCAGCGGACCGGCCAGGCCGCTCGCCAGCACGATCACCCGCTCCTCCGCGCACGCGTCCACCACCGCCGCCAGATCGGCGAGTTGACGCTCCCGGGAGAAGTCCGGCTCCTCCTCGGCGGACATCCCCACCCCGGGCGGGTCGTAGCGGATCACCCGGAAGGACTCGGCCAGCGAGCGGTGGAAGTCGCCCACCGGCCCGACCGACCAGTCCACCGACAGGTGCGAGACCCAACCGGGCAGCACCAGCAGCGCCGGGCCCTCGCCGCCGGCCGTCCACGAGATGTGCCGCCCGCCGTCGACCAGGCGGCGGCGGACCAGCGGTGCTTCCCCGCCTCTTGCTCCGGTCGGCCTGCTCATCCCTCGCTCTTCCCCCTTGCTCCAGCAGCCACGTTCCGTTGCTGTGCTGTTCGCAGCGTAAGGAAGCCCGGGGCCCGCAGGCTCGAGCCGAACTAGACGCCGACAGGACCAGACCACGGCCCCGGCGAAGTACGCAGGTCGGGGCGGAACGCCCCGGCCGCCCTGCACAGTTCTGGGGATGGAGCACCCGTCGGCCGCCCCGCACACTGAGGTCCGGAAGGCAGGGGGAACGGAAGGCCGAGGATGACGATGACCGTCGAGGAGACCATCTGGACGTCCGTGGTGCACGGCGCCGTGCACGGCGCGACCGTGACCGACCTCGGCGGCCGCCACCCCATGTCCGTCTCCGCCTGCGGCTTCACCGCGGCGGACGCCCGGCGCGGCGCGCTCGCCCGCTACCACGCGGCGCGCGCCCTGCAGGAGGCCGCCAACGGCCCGACGGCCGTCGGGCCGGGCCCGGTCCGGGCGCTGCGGCCCGCGGACTTCGTCCCCGGCGCCGCGGAGCCCGTCGCCGCCCCGCCGCTGCCCGCGCTCTCCGGCGTCGGCGCGGTCAGCGGGCTGCGCTACCTGGTACCGGCCCGGATCTTCTTCTCCGCCCCCGTCCCCGCCGCCGTGCGCGAGCCCGTCCTGGACGGCGCCGCCGCACCCGGCCCGGCGCTCTCCGAGGTGCTCGCGCTGGACGTCGCGGCCCGCTGGTGGCGCCACCCGCACACCCGGCTGGCCGACGCCACCGTGCTGCTGGCCGACCGGCTGCCCGAGGAGGTCCGCCGGGCGCTGCCCGCGCAGGGGCTGACGGCGGAGGCGTTCCTGTGGACCTCGGCCGGCTTCGCGCTCGGCATGGTCGTGATGCACCGCGGCGACGGCGACGCGGCGAGCTTCGGGGTGAGCGGCCGGGCGACTCCCGGCGCCGCCCTGGAGGACGCCTTCCTCAAGGCGATGGCCGCCCGGTTGGGCCGCCCGCCGGGACCCGGCTCCGGCGGGCGAACGGTACGACCCGGTGCGCACCGCGCCCGGCGCACCCGCTTCGCGCCGCCGACCGGCCCGAGCGGCACTCGGGCGCTGACGGCCTGGCACCAGGGCTCCGAGCAGCTCGCGCTGCTGCGCCGTCATGCCGTCGGGCGGCTGCCCGTCGGGCCCTGGCCCTGCGTCGACTGGGTGGAGCTGGCGCACCGGCGGTTCGGCCACGAGCCGGTGCTGGTCACCCTGCCGACCGCGGACGGCGGGCACACCGTCCAGGCCGCGTGTCCCGGGGCCGAGGTCTACCGCGCCTCGGCCGTCTCGGTGCCGAGCTTCCCGTTCTGAGCCTTCGGTGCTTGTGAGCTCCACGTGCCCCGGCGTCCGTGCGCCGGGCCTTCGTCACACCGCCAGCAGGTCGAGCAGCCGCCCCAGCGCACCGCGGTCCGCGGCGGCCAGGCCGGCCAGCAGATCCTCGTCCACCTGCCGCTCCAGCGCGGCGAGTTCGGCGGCGAGCCGGACGCCCGGCTCGGTCAGTTCGATCCGGTAGGCGCGCCGGTCGGCCGGGTTGCGCCGGCGGACCACCCAGCCCTGCGCCTCCAGCTGGTCGATCAGCCCGACCATGCTGGTCCGGTCGATCCCGAGCTGTTCGCCGAGGGCCTGCTGGGCGCTGGGGCCCTGGGCCGCCAGGGTGGCCAGCACGGCGTGGTCCTTGGGCCGCACGCCGCGGCCCGCGAGCGCCCCGGCCAGCCGGTCGGAGAACCGGTCGGCCGCCTGGCGCAGCAGCCGGCCGGTACCGGGCTCGGGCCGCCGGGCCGTGGCGGTGTCCGCGGTCTCAGGCATGGACCGTCACCTCCTCGAGCAGATTGTCATGCGCGATGATAGTCAGCTCTAGAGATGGTTTTCCAGACCCCCGGCACGAATCGCCGGGCCGG
This sequence comes from Kitasatospora sp. NPDC058190, assembly GCF_042883685.1. Lineage (NCBI taxonomy): Bacteria > Bacillati > Actinomycetota > Actinomycetes > Kitasatosporales > Streptomycetaceae > Kitasatospora > Kitasatospora sp. NPDC058190. Next base: position 23,920 of record NZ_JBHVVI010000110.1, on the reverse strand, counting down.
TTGTCCTCGGGCTCGGACGGCACCCGGGCAGCGGGCAGCGCCACCAGCGCGGCCGCCAGCCCGGCGCCGTGGGCCAGCGCCACCGGGACGCGCAGCCCGTCCACCGTCCGCAGCACCGGCGCGCCCGCCCCGGTACGGCCCCAGCGGGTCCCCCCGGCCGTCCGACCGGCGCCCGCGCACAGCGCCTCCCAGGCCCGCCGTCCGGCCAGCCGGGCGGCCGCCGAGTGGGCCCGCTGCCGCTCCCGGCGCGGCAGGCCGCCCGGGACGGCCACCAGGGCGGCGCTCAGCCGCGGCGGCGGGCGGTGGCCGAGGCCCGGGGCGGCGACCACCGCCGCCAGCACCGAACCCCCGACCTCCCGCACCGCGCCGCGCAACACCCGGGGAAAGCCCGGCGGGTGACGGCCGCCCGCGATCCGGACCACCCGGGCCCCGCCACCGGGCGGCGCCACCTCGATCCCGCGCCAGCCGATCCCGTCGAAACCCGTCCCGAGCGCCTTGAGCACGGCCTCCTTGAGCGCCCACACCTCGGCGAGCGCACGCGGGTCGGCCGCGGTGGCGGCGAGCTCTCGCTCGGTGAACGCCACCGCGGCCACCTGCGGGGTGCGCCGCAGCCGTACCGCCCAGTCCCCGACGTCCGAGACGTCGACCCCCAAGCGGACCACCACGGCTCAGTCCGCCTCTCGCCCGTCCGGCTCTGCGGCGCGCCGGGCGGGACCGGCGGGGTCCGCGGGGGCCTGCCCGGTCGGGCCGACCATCGCGACCACCCTGGTCCAGCCGGCGCCCGCGCCCGCCACGGCGACCGGGAAGCAGGTCACCATGAAGCCGGTGGGCCCGGGCAGTTCCTCCAGCCGGTTGAGCTTCTCCAGCTGCAGGTACTCGCTGATCCGCCCGTAGATGTGGGCGGGCCACAGGACCTCGCGGTCACCGGTGCGGTGGTACTCCTCGACCATCGCGGCCATCGGGCGGTCGAGCCCCCAGGCGTCGATGCCGATCACCTTGACCCCGCGCTCCACCAGGAAGGCGGTGCCCTTCCCGGAGAGGCCGGCGTACTCGGTGAGGTACTCCGCGGTGCCCCAGTGCTTCGAGGCGCCGGTCCAGAGCAACACGATGTCGCCCGGGGCCAGTTCGTGCTCGGCCTCGTCCAGCGCGGCGATCAGCTGGTCCACCGTGATCGCGCTGCCGACCGGCACATGGCGGACGTCCAGGCGCACGCCCGGCCCGTAGCACCACTCCAGGGGGACCTGGTCGATGCTCTTCGCGGGCGCGCCGCCGGACTCCGGCCCGTAGTGCAGGGGCGCGTCCATGTGCGTCCCGGTGTGGGTGGTCAGCGTGACGGTCTCGCTGGAGACCGCCATGCCGTCCGGGAATGCGTCCGGACCGAGTCCGAGCACGACGGCGCCGGTCTCGTGGTCGAGGACCTCGACCTCGACCGGGGTCGCCTCGCTCGGGGTGTCCTGGACGATGACGCTCAGGTCGATCAGCCGGAGCCCGGGCACCGCGGGCGGTGGGCCCTCGTGCTCTGTCATCACGCCTCCTCTCTTCGCCTGTCGAAGGTCTCGCCCACCGCGCGGGCGGGCGAGCCGCGGTTCAGATCCGGCCGTCCAGGAACTCGACCAGCTGGGCGACCGTACGGACGTTCTTCAGCGCCTTGCCGTCGGGGGCCTGGCCGCCCACCAACGAGGCGACGGTCTCGACCAGCTCGGCGGAGTCGATGTCCAGGTCGGCGCGCAGCTGCGCCTCCGGGACGATCTCCTCGGCCTCGATGCCGAGTTCGACCAGCACGGCCTTGAGCCGGTCGAAGGTGGACAGGGTCTGGGTACTCATCTCGGGTTCTCCCTCGACTGGTTGTGTTCGGTGTGTCTCTGACGTGCCGTCAGTTCATCTGGCCCGTTCGTCAGTCCGTGTCGGCGGCGGGCCCGCGCAACACCAGGGCCGCCACGGTGCCGTCCGCCCCGCGCGCGTTGACCAGCGCGGTGCGCACCGGCCGCACCCGGGGGGCGTCGACGATCAGGTCCAGCTCGGTCGCCTCCCGCTCCCCCGCGGTGATCCCGGCCACCGGCGGCACCGCTCCGTTGCGGATCGCCAGCAGCGCGGCCAGCAGGTCCACGGCCGGGGCCGCGCCGAGCAGGTGGCCGGTGACCGGCTTGACGGTGGTGCACGGCACCTGGTCGACCGCGCCCGCCCCGAGCAGGTCCGCCACCGCCCGGACCTCGCCGGCGTCGGCGTAGACGGTGCCCTGCGCGTCCAGGGCGATCAGGTCGAGGTCCTGCGGGGCGACCTCGGCCTCCTTCAGCGCGGTCTGCGCCACGTGGGTCAGCACGTCGGTGCCGGTGCGGCCGAAGACCTGGTCCGAGCCGGCGTGCCCGGCGGCGAACCCGGCGACCTCGGCGAGGATCTCGGCGCCGCGCGCCCTGGCGCCCTCCTCGGACTCCAGGGTGAAGACCACCGCGCCCTCGCCCACCAGGTAGCCGTCCGCCCCGGCGCCGAACGGCCGGTAGTCGCCCGGGGTGAGCCGCCCGCTGGTCTCGCAGAAGGTGTAGGTGTACGGCGTGACCGGCGCCTCGGCGCCGCCGGCCAGCATCGCCTCCGCGCGGCCCTCGGCGATCGCCCGCACCGCGTAGCCGATCGCCACGGCGGCGCTGGCGGTGTCCGCCGCGACGGTCTTGGAGAAGCCCTTGATCCCCCACTTGATGCTGATCTGGCCCTGCGGCGCGGTGGGGAACCAGGCCGAGGCGATGTACGGGCTGACGCCGGTGTAGCCGACCTGGCAGAGCCGGCGCATGCTCTCCTCGGTGATCTCCCAGCCGCCGTACATGTTGCCCAGGTAGACGCCGACCCCCTCGGGGGCCTCGGCCGGGTCCAGGCCGGCGGCGGCCAGCGCGTCCTGCGCGGCGACCAGGGCCAGTTGGCAGAAACGGTCCATCCGCTTGCGCAGCCGCAGCGGGATCGAGGCGACCGCCTCGTCCCCGGCGACGCCCGCGCGGTGCGCGGTGTACGGCTCGGTCGGGAAGCGGTCGATCTCGGCGACCGCCGGGCGGGCCGCGCCGACCAGGTCCCAGAACTGCTCGGTGGTGCGGGCGCCCGGGAGAGCCAGCCCCGCCCCGGTGATGACGACCTTGCGCATCTCGTGTCCTCTCGTTCCGTCGGGTGGCTCAGGCGCGGCCGAGGACGACCGTCGAGTGGATGCCGCCGAAGCCGCTGGAGAGGCTGGCGATGGCGTCCACGGTCGCCTCGCGGGCGGTGTTCGGGATGTAGTCGAGGTCGCAGTGCTCCCCCGGCTCGACGTGGTTGACGGTGGGCGGCAGCCGGTGCTCGTTCAGCGCGAGCACGCAGGCCACGAACTCCAGGGCGTTGGCGGCGGCCAGCGCGTGGCCGACCATCGACTTGATCGAGCTGACCGGCGTCCGGTACGCCTGCTCGCCGAGCACCAGCTTGACGGCGTTGGTCTCGCAGACGTCGTTCTGCGGCGTCGAGGAGCCGTGGGCGTTCACGTAACCGATCCGCTCGGCGGGCAACTTCGCGTCATCCAGAGCGAGTTGGAAGGAGCGCGCGAGGTCGGTGCCGTGCTCGGCCAGGTCGGTCATGTGGAAGGCGTTGGCGCTGCTGCCGAAGCCGAGCACCTCGCCGAGGATCACGGCGCCGCGCTCGCGGGCGTGCTCCCACTCCTCCAGCACCGCGATGCCCGCGCCCTCGGCCAGCACGAAGCCGTCCCGGAACCGGTCGAACGGGCGGGAGGCGTGCTCCGGGTCGTCGTTGCGCACCGACAGTGCGCCGATCACGTCGAAGCAGGCGACCACGAACGGGGTGATCGGGGCCTCGGCGGCGCCGGCCACCATCACGTCGGCGTCGCCGCGCCGGATGGCGTCGAAGGCGAAGCCGACCGCGTCGTTGCCGCCGGTGCAGCCGGTGGTCAGGGTGACCGCCGGGCCGTACAGGCCGAAGGCGTCGGCGACCGCGGCGGTCGGGGTGTTGAAGGTCGCGGACAGGTGCAGCCGGCGGTGCGCGGCGGCCACGTCGATCGGGCCGGTGCCGCCCGCCGTCAGGCCCGGGAAGTGCTCGGTCATGAACTTGGTGCCGCCGATCGCGTTGGCGATCACCACACCGGTGCGGAACGGGTCGACCTCGCCCGGTCCGTCCAGTCCGGCGTCGGCCATCGCCTCGTACGCGGCGGCCAGGGCGATCCGGACCACCCGGTCGTCGCCGTCCGGCTCCTCGGCCGGGCTGCCGGGCAGGACCACCGGCGGCAACTGGCCGGCGATCTGCGAGTTGAATCCCGCGGCATCGAAGGAGCCGATGCGGGAGACGCCGTTGCGGCCCTCCCAGAGGCCTTCGGCGAAGTTCTTCTTTCCGATGCCATTGGGGGCCAGGACCCCCAGGCCCGTGATCGCGACTCGACGCATCGCGCTCTCCTTGTCCCTCTCGGTCGGTGAAGTGGTCGGTGCTCAGTGCTCGTTACGGCCGGTCGGGCTCTTGCGGCCGGTCGGGCCAGGCCTTAAGCCACCAGCAGGTGCTCGTCGCCCACGGTGAGTGCCATCGCGTCGCCCCAGCCGGCGCAGGACGCGGAGACCGCCTTGCGGTCGAACTGCCGTAGCAGGCCGCGCAGTACGGTGCCGGGACCGACCTCGATGCAGGTGTCCACGGCCTCCGCGCGCAAGGTCTCCATCACGCCGACCCACTCCACGGGGGCGGCGATCTGACGGGCCAGCAGGCGACGGTAGGAAGTGAGGTCGGTGACCAACTGGCCGGTCATGCTGCTGATCAGCGGGGTGTGGCCGGCGTGCAGCGGCAGGTCGGCGATCAGCGGGGCCAGCCGGTCCTCCGCCTGCGCCATCAGCGGCGAGTGGAAGGCGCCGTGCACCTCCAACGGGATCACCGCCTTGGCGCCCCGCTCCAGCAGCTCCCCGGACAGCAGCCGGACGGCCTCGCTCTCCCCGGAGACCACCGACTGGCGCGGGCTGTTGGCATTGGCGACCACCACCGTGCCGGACACCTCGGCGGCGGCCGCCCGTACCGTCGCCGGGTCCATCCCCAGCACGGCGGCCATCGCCCCCGGCGTCGCCACACAGCAATCCGCCATCTCGGCCGCCCGGTTGGCGACCACCACCAACGCGTCGTCCAGGTCGAGCCAGCCGCCCGCCACCAGCGCCGAGTACTCCCCCAGGCTGTGCCCGGCCACCACGGCCGGGGCCAGCCCGAGCAGGTCCAACTCGGCCGTCAGCGCGCACGACAGAGCCAGCACGGACAACTGGGTCGGCACCGTTTCGGTCAGCCGCTCGGCCGGACCGACCAGCACCGCCTCCTCGATGTCCTGCCCCACCATCGCCCCGGCCCGGCGCAGCACTTGTCCGAAGAAGGGCGACCGCTCGTACAGGTCGGCCCCCATGCCCACGTGCTGGCTGCCCTGCCCGGGGAAGAGGAACGCGTACCGGTGCCCCATGAGCTGCCACCCTCTCTGTGCATCACCATTCTTGAATGTCAGCATGACTGATGGTTTCTTAGACTGTCAATCAGCTCATCCGACCATCAGTTCCCCTTGCCTGACCCTCGCCCAGCCCTCAACGAGCCCCCGAACACACGCGAAAGGCCCGGTCCGGACATTCGTCCGAACCGGGCCTTTTCGTTGATCCCGCAGGTCAGCACTCACACCCCCGGGCCTTCACGGGGACGGCGATCCGGCCGTCCGCGGGCGTTCGCCCTGGCCGAACACCGTGAGCGTGACGGTGAAGACCCCCAGGCGACCCTCGACCCCACCACCACGCCCTACCCGTCCCAGAGCAGCAGTCGCTCGTCGACAACGCCAACCCGCTCGCCAAGGACCGGCTGGACGACCTGGTGTCCTCCCTGCCCTTCGGCCGGCTGTTCGCCGAGCTGTGGGGCTCGAAGAACGTCTGGTACTTCGCCGAGGAGGTGTTCCTCAAGGCCGGGGGGAAGGGCGCCCGCAGCGCCTGGCACCAGGACACCGCCTACCTGCCGTGGGCCGGCGAGCACTGGGGCAACGCGTGGATCACGTTCCAGCCGCTCACCAAGCAGTACTCGCTGGAGGTCGTCCGCGGCTCCCATCAGGGCGCCCAGTACGACGGCACCACCTTCGCGAACCCCGACGACCCCACCGAGCCCCTCTACGGCGACGGCAGCCTGCCCCGCCTGCCGGACGTGGAGGCCGAGCGCGCGCTCGACCCCGCCGCCTACGACGTGGCCTCGTGGGCGACCGAGCCCGGCGATGTCGTCGTGATCCACCCCCGCTCGCTGCACAGCGGCCCCGCCGTCGACGCCGGCTGCCCGGACCGTCACACGCTGGTCCTGCGCTTCTTCGGCGACGACGCGGTGTTCCGTGCCCTTCCGGACGTGGAGGGGCACCCCTTCGCCCGCAACGGCGTCCTCTTCGTCGAGGAGATGGCGAAGTTGAACGAGGGTGAGCCGTTCCGCTCGCCCGTCTTCCGCAAGCTCGTCTGAACGGATCCCACCATGAGTTCCCACGACATGAAGCGTCAACTGATCAACCCGTCCCCCACCCAGGCGATCTACGACGCGCTGCACTTCTCGCAGGCGACCCGCGTCGGCGACACGATCTGGGTGTCGGGTCAGGTCGGGATCGACACCGCCACCCTGGCGCCCGCCGAAGGAGTGGAGGCCCAGACCCGGCTCGCGTTCGAAGGCCTGAAGTCCGCCCTCCGGGGTGCGTGGGCAAGCCTGGCCGACGTCGTCGACCTGTCGACCTTCCACACCGACCTCCGCGGGGACATGGAGGCGTTCAGCCGGGTCAAGGACGAGTACCTGACCGAGCTGCACCCGTCGTGGACCGCGGTCGGAGTCACCCAGCTGGCGCTTCCCGAGCTGGTGGTCGAGATCCGCGCCGTCGCGGTGGCCGGCAGCGGCGACGGCTGACAGCGGCGAGTTCGCGACGACGCCGCTCGGGGCGTCGTCACGGACTTACCGGGACGGCCGTAGCGCGGACGCTCGACGGGGCCGGAGGCCACGGGCGAAGTCCGCGCCCTCGGCCTGAACCGCCGTGCGGCAGGGACACGGTGCGCTGAGGGCCGGCGGTGCCGAGGACGCGCGGAACAGGCCGGCCCGACGTCCGTGCGGAGGCGCCGGGGCGGGGAGTCCGGCCGGATCGACGGCCTCCCCGCCCCACGAACGCGCAGGTCAGCGCTCGCGCCCACGCGCCTTCAGCGGGAGCGCGGGAAGCTCCGGAGCGGCCAGGCGGGCACCGGCGTAGCCGTGGACCTCGCCGAAGCGGGTGCCGGTCATCCAGTCGGTGCGGGCCCGGGCGATGTCCTCGGTGGAGCGGCCGATGAAGTTCCACCACATGACGATCCGTTCCTCGAAGGGCTCGCCCCCGAGGAGCAGCACCGAGGCGTCGGAGCGGGCGAGGAGGGGGAGTTCGGCGCGGCCGCAGCCGAGGTAGAGCATCGAGCCGGGTTCGACCGGAACGCCGTCGACGTCGATGCGGCCCGCCATGGCGAGGACGGCGTACTCGAACTCGGGAACCAGCGGGAGCCTGAGGTCCGCGCCCTCGGTGAGGGCCAGGTCGGCGCCGACCAGCGGGCTGTAGGTGGTGCCGGGCGAGGTGGCGGTGTCCAGGGTGCCGAGGATGACGGTCGCGCGCAGGCCCGGGGCGGCGACCACGGGCAGGTCGGGGTGGTGCTCGAAGGCGGGGGCGGCGTGCCGGTGCGCGTCCGGCAGGGCGACCCAGAGCTGGGCGCCGTGCAGGTAGCGGGCGTGCGGGCGCGGGGACTCCTCGGAGTGGGAGATCGCCCGGCCCGAGGTCATCAGGCCCAGTTCGTACGGCCGGACGGTCTGCAGGCTGCCCAGGCTGTCGCGGTGCAGCACCTCGCCCTGGTGCAGCCAGCTGACCGTCTGCAGGCCCATGTGCGGGTGCGGCGGGACCTGCATGCCCGGCTGGTCGGCGATGTCGTCGGGGCCGTAGTGGTCCACGAAGCACCAGGCGCCGACCATCCGGCGGCCCAGGTTGGGCAGCAGCCGGCGCACCACCGTGCTCTCGCCGAGCGGGACTTGACGGCCCGCCAGAAGATCCTTCACCGGGCCGCGGCTGGCCTCGCGGCCGCAGCTGGTCCGGGCGGGCCTGAGGTCGAGGTTGCTCATCGCGGTTCCACCACCGTACGAGGAGGGCCGGGCGGAGAGGGGTGCGTCGTCACCGATCATCCATCACGGTGCGCCGCTCCTCCACCCGCGCCCGGCCATCCGGCGGTGCCACGGTCAGCGGTGTCGCAAAGTAGCGGGACCTCAGTGCTCGCAGGCCCACCAGGCGTCCGCGCTCGCCTTGGCGGCCAGCTCGCGCAGGTTGCGGACGGCCTCGGCCGGGTCCTCGGCCCCGTACACCGCCGAACCGGCCACGAACACGTCGGCGCCGGCCTCGGCGCAGCGCTCGATGGTGGCGGCCGAGACGCCGCCGTCGACCTGCAGCCACAGCTCCAGGTCGTGCTTGGCGATCAGCTCCCGGGTCCGGCGGATCTTCGGCAGCATGATGTCCAGGAAGGCCTGGCCGCCGAAGCCGGGCTCGACCGTCATGATCAGCAGCATGTCGAGCTCGGGCAGCAGGTCCTCGTACGGCTCGATCGGGGTGCCCGGCTTGAGCGCCATCGAGGCGCGGGCGCCCTTGGCACGGATCTCCCGGGCCAGCCGGACGGGCGCGGCGGCGGCCTCGACGTGGAAGGTGATCGAGCCGGCGCCGGCCTCCACGAACTGCGGGGCCCAGCGGTCCGGGTCCTCGATCATCAGGTGGCAGTCGAGCGGGATGTCGGTGGCCCGGGCGAGCGACTCGACCACCGGGACGCCCAGCGTCAGGTTGGGCACGAAGTGGTTGTCCATGACGTCCACGTGCAGCCAGTCGGAGCCCCGGACGGCCTCGGCCTCGTCGGCGAGCCGAGCGAAGTCGGCGGAGAGGATGCTGGGGCTGATCTGGGGCATGGCCGACTACCTTCGTGCGAGGGGCTTGCGAGGGCGGGGCGCCCGGACCACGGGCACCTCGTCCCATCATCTCGCGCCGCACTGCCCGCGACCGCACCCCGCGGCCCCCGCGTGACCGGCATCACAGGCCGCCCGTGGTTACCGGGACCACCACCGTGGCCATCAGCACCTGAGCGACCCCCAGTGCGCCCCGTGCCCACCGGGCCGTCCCCGTCCAGCCGGCAAGCTCCCCCGAGGAAGGCCTCCCGATGTCCGATCCCGTCCACCCCGCCCGCACGCTGTGGTGGCTCTTCGAGCCGGTGTACGCCGTCACCTTCCTCCAGCCCGAGAGCCGGGCGGCCTTCGAGGCGGCCGGGCTGGACGGCGGCTGGCGCGGCTACTTCGCCGGCCGCTCGGCCCCACTGGGCGCGGTGGACGCACCGCCGGTGATCGCCGCCTTCTTCAGCTTCGCCCCGGCGACGGTGGAGCGGGCACTGCCCGAGGCGTGGACGCACGCGAGCCCCGAGCAGGCCCTGACCGCCCGGACCGAGGGCTCGGCGGCGGCGCTGGCCCGACTGCTGGCGCCGGTGGAGCCCGAGCAGGTCGAGTCCGCGGCGACCGCGCTGGAGGAGGCGGTGGCCCGACTGGACTGCGCCGGCCGGGTGCTGGCCGCCGCCAACGCCGCGCTCCCCCGACCGGCGGACGTGTACGGGCGGCTGTGGCAGGCCGCCACCGTGCTGCGCGAGCACCGCGGCGACGGCCACGTCGCCGCGCTGGTCGCCGCCGGGCTGGACGGCTGCGAGGCACCCGTGCTCCATTGCGCGCTGGACGCCAGCCGCGAGGTGCTCCAGCCGCTGCGCGGATGGACGGACGAGGAGTGGGCGGCCGCCGCGGCGCGGCTGGTCGAGCGGGGCTGGCTGACGGCGGAGGGGGCGGTCACCGAGCTCGGCCGGGTCCGGCACCGGTCCGTCGAGGCCGCCACCGACCTGGCCGCCGGCCGGGTGTGGGAGGGCCTGCCGCACGACGAACTCGACCGCCTGACCGCCGCCTTGAAGCCGATCGCGGCGCTCTGTCGCGAGCAGATGCCGATCAACCCGCTCGCGATGCCGCCGGTGCACCGGTAGCCGGCCGGATGTGGGGGGCCGAGAACGGCCCCCGTCCCGTGTGACCGCCATCACACGCCCCACGGGGTTACCGGGCCCGCCACCGTGGTCATCAGCACTTGAGCGGCCCGCGCGCCCGCCCGAGCGGCACCGGCACCGCGCCGCCCGGGCGTCCGCCGGACCGTCCCGACCAGTCGAGCTCCCCGCGCCCGCCCGGGGCTCTGTCCGAGGAAGGCTCCCGATGGCCGATCTCGTCCACCCCGCCCGCGCGCTCTGGTGGCTCTTCGAGCCGGTGCACGCCGTCACCTACTTCCAGCCCGAGGGTCAGGAGACTTTCGAGGGGGCCGGGCTGCGCGGCTTCTGGCGCGGCTACTTCGCCGGCCGCTCGGCCCCACTGGGCGCGGTGGACGCTCCGCCGGTGATCGCCGCGTTCTTCAACTTCGCCCCGGCGATGGTGGAGCGGGCGCTGCCCGCGGTGTGGAAGTTGGCGAGCCCGGAGGAGACGCTGGCCGCCCGGCTGAAGGGCTCGGGGGCGGCGCTGGCCCGGCTGCTGGAGCACGTGGACCGGGAACAGGTCGAACGGGCGGTCGAGACGCTGGAGCAGGCCGTGGCCCGGCTGGACTGCGCCGGCCGGGTGCTGGCCGCCGCCAACGCCGCGCTCCCCCGGCCGACCGGGCTGTACGAGCGGCTCTGGCAGGCCGCCACCGTGATGCGCGAGCACCGCGGCGACGGCCATGTGGCCGCGCTGGTGGCGTCCGGGCTGGACGGCTGCGAGGCGCTGGTGATCCGCTGTGCGATGGACATGCGGCGCGAGCAGCTCCAGCCGGTGCGCGGCTGGACGGACGCCGAGTGGGAGGCGGCCGCCGAGCGCCTGGTCGAGCGCGGCTGGCTGACCGCGGCCGGCACGGTGACCGAGCTCGGCCGGATCCGCCACCAGGCCCTGGAGGCGGCCACCGACCTGGCCGCCGCCCGGGTCTGGGAGGCCTACCCCCGCGCCGAACTGGACGAGCTGGCCGCCGCGTTGAAGCCGGTCTCGGCGCTCTGTCGGAGCAGTCTGCCGTTCTACCCGGTCGGGCTGCCGGACAACACCTGACGCTCCCCCGCACCGGGCGGGCCGAGCACGATCCCCCGCCCGGCGTAGAACAGCCCGAACGAGCGCCACGGCACCCGCGCGAAGGCCTGCGACTCCTCCGGGAAGCCGGAGGGGTTGTGGATCAGCAGCGCGGTGTCCGTGGCGCCCACCGCCAGCACCAGGTGGCCGCCCCGCCGAACCGGCTCCGGCCCGTGCGGCTCCCGGATCGTCGGGTGCACCGAGAGCATCACCAGCCGCCCGTCAGCCACCTCGGCCGCCACCTCCCCGGGCATCAACTCCCGTGCGTACGCGACCAGTCCCCAGCGCCGCCGGACGTAGTCGGCGAACGGCGCGTGGACCAGCCCGCGCAGGCTCTCGCCGTCCTTCACGTACGCGCCCGCCGCCACGCACTCGGCGGCCAGCGCCATCGCCGTCGGGGTCACCCCCCACCAGTGCTCCAGCGCCATCCGCAGGCAGGCCACCCCGCAGAGCCGCCAGGACCACCAGGCGTACTCCTCCGGGCTGGCCGCCCCGGACTGCCCCCACCGCGGGTCCCGCGCCGCGTCCAGCTGCCCGTCCACGATCTCCCGCACCAGCTCCGCGGACTCCCACTGCGCCCGGTACGGCACCTCGTGCACCACCCGCGCCGACCGCGCGGCGCCGCCCTGATCGACCATCCCCCGACGCTCTCACGCCCGGGTGGTCGGACGACTCACGACACTCCTTGCGTAGCCGTTCAGTACCCGTACTCAGGCGTCCGGTCGACCGGTCCTCCTCACGTGATCACGCCGCGGACGAGGAACGGGGAGGCGACGGTGAAGAAGATCGCGCCGGGAGCGGCGGCCTCGGTGGCGGCGGGCGCGCTGGTGGTGACCGGGCCGTGGATCCACCGGGCGATCACCATGGGGCCGGACCCGCCCGACAGCTCGCCGACCGCCGGTGGCCACACCTACGCGCCCGCCACCCCGTCCCCGGCTGCCGCCTCGCCGGACCGCTTCCCGCCACCGCTCGACTTCCCCGCCCCGCCGGTCCCGCCGGAGCGGTAGGCCAGGCGCTGGGCGGCGTGCCGGCCGCGGTCCTCCACCGGCAGCGCGCCGGTGGCGCCGGCCAGGCCGAACGGCGGCATGTCGAAGTAGATCGACTCGTAGCCGCCCTCGGGGGCGATGTACGTCTCGTGCCAGAGCCCGACGTGCCCGCGCAGCTTCCCCTCGCGCACCTTGCGGTTGGCGATGCCCCACACGGTGTGGTGGAAGCCGTCCGGCGCGCTCGCGTAGCCGTACAGCTTCTCCTTCGACTCCCAGTACTGGACGACGTAGTAGGTGCGCGGCGAGGCGGTGAGCAGGATCCGGCCGCGCAGCCCGCGCTCGGGGCTGCGGCGCAGCTCGCGCAGCATCCGGAGCATCGCGAACATCACCGGGCCCCAGTGGTGCACGGCCCAGAAGCGGTTGATCCGCATGCCGATCAGCAGCACCACGGTGTCGCCGGTGGCGCCGGCGGTGGTGTAGCCGGGCAGCGGCTTGGCGAACACCGAGCGGACGAACGTGGTTCCCCTGGACATCCCGACCTCCCGCACCCGGCCCCGCACCTCATGTAATCGGCGATTACATCAAGGCCCGGAAAGCCGGTCAAGGCTCACCGCAGCCACAATTGCGTTACTGCGCGGGCCTGTTGGCGATCCCCTGGCGGAAGGTGTCCAGCACCTGGACGGCCAGCTCCTCCGCCTTCTCGGCCGGCAGGTAGCCGTCCACGATCATCTGTGCCAGCCCGTACACCAGCGCCTGCCCGGACAGCAGCACCAGCTCCGGATCACCGGGCCCCAGCCGTCCCGCCTGCTGGTCCGCCACGATCAGCCCGGCGAACGCCCGGTCCATCCCGTCCAGCTGCTCCCGCAGTTCCGGGTCCCGGGTGGCCGTGAACACCCGCGAGCGCACCAGCTCGAACCGCCGCGGATGACGCAGCGCGTACCGGACGAACCCCAGCCCGAGCGCCCGCATCGCCGACCCGCCGGCCGCCTCCGCGGCCGCCACCTGCGCCTCCTGCCAGTGCTCGAAGTCCGCCAGCACCCGGTCCGCCAGCGCGGTCAGCAGGGCCCGCCGGTCGGCGAAGTGCCGGAACGGCGCGCCCGCCGACACCCCCGCCCGGCGAGCCACCTCCCGCACGCTCACCTTCTCCTGGCCCTGCTCGTCCAGCACCTCGAACGCCGCCGTCACCAGCGCCTCCGGCAACGCCCCGTGGTGGTACGCCTCCCGCTCGCTCATGGCTGCCTTGGTACCACAGTCCGGGCCGTCGACGGACGGGCGAACGGCTGTTCACCGGGGCCCGACCCCCGGACCCGGGTCCGGGGGTCGGCGCCGAAGACCCGGGCCTACCAGGCGTAGTCCTCCGGGGCGGGCCGGTGCCCGGGGAAGAGGTCGTCGAGGTGGTCGAGGGTCTTCTGGTCGAGCTTCAGGTCGAGGGCCGCGAGGGCGGCGTCGAGGTGGGCCGGGGTACGGGGGCCGATGATGGGGGCGGTGACGGCCAGGCGGGAGAGCAGCCAGGCGAGGGCGAGGTCGGCGGGGTCGGTGCCGAGTTCGTCGGCGAAGTCCTCGTAGGCCTGGAGGCGGTCGCGGTGCTTCTCGAGGAGCTCGCTCGCGTAGCCCAGCGCGCTGCGGCCGCGGGTGCCCTCGCGCTCCTTGCGGAGGACGCCGCCGAGCAGGCCGCTGCGCAGCGGGGACCAGGGGATCAGTCCGAGGCCGTAGTGCTGGAGGGCGGGGATGACCTCGAGTTCGACGGTGCGGTCGAGCAGGTTGTAGAGCGACTGTTCGCTGACCAGACCGAGGAAGTGCCGGGAGCGGGCGGCCTCCTGGGCCTGGGCGATGTGCCAGCCGGCGAAGTTGCTGGAACCGACGTAGATGATCTTGCCCTGGGCGACCAGGACCTCCATCGCCTGCCAGATCTCCTCCCAGGGCGTGTCCCGGTCGATGTGGTGCATCTGGTAGAGGTCGATGTGGTCGGTCTGCAGCCTGCGCAGGCTGGCCTCGACGGCCTTGCGGATGGCGAGCGCGGAGAGCCGGCCCTCGTTGGGCCAGTCGCTCATCTCGGCGTAGGCCTTGGTGGCGAGCACGGTGCGCTCGCGACGCCCGCCGCCCGCGGCGAACCAGCGGCCGATGATCTCCTCGGTGCGGCCCTTGAGGTTGCCCTCGCTGTCGCGGCCGTAGGCGTTGGCGGTGTCGAAGAAGTTGATGCCGCGCTCGTGGGCGGTGTCCATGAGGCGGTGGGCCTCGGCTTCCTCGGTGTGGGGGCCGAAGTTCATGGTGCCGAGGCAGAGGCGGGAGACGGTCAGGCCGGTGCGGCCGAGGTGGGTGTACTCCATGGCGCCCCACCCAAGACCACACCGGCACGAGTGTCCAGCACATTTCAGGACCCGGCGGGTCACCGTCCGTGTGTGGCGAACTTCCGTACGGCCAGCGGCCCGCAGAGCGCGAGCAGCACCGCGCTCCAGAGCAACGAGGCGAGCACCGGGTGCTGCATCGGCCAGGCGCCGCCGGGCGCGGACGGGTTGGCGAAGAGTTCGCGGCAGGCCTGGACGACGGAGCTGATCGGGTTCCAGTCCGCGACCACCCGCAACCAGCCGGGCATCCCGCCGGTGGGCACGTAGGCGTTGGTGATCATCGCCAACGGGAAGACGACGACGGAGAGCTGGCCGGCTGCCTCCTCCTTGCCGACGGCCAGGCCGAGCAGCGTGCCGACCCAGGTCATCACGAACCGGAAGAGCAGCAGCAGCGCGAACGCCCCCAGCGCGTCGGCCGTCCCGTGCCGGGCGCGCCACCCGGCGGCCAGCCCGACCAGCGCGAGCAGCGCCAGCACGACCACGCTGACCAGCAGGTCGGCGAGGGTCTGCCCGAGCAGCAGGCCGGTGCGGGAGACCGGCATCGAGCGCAGCCGGTCGGTCACCCCGCGCCCGACGTCGCGGGCGGCGCCGACCATCGTGGGCATGATGCCGTTGGTGGCGACCATGGCGAACAGTCCGGGCATCAGGAACTCCCGGTAGTCCCCGCCGCCCGGCACCTGCATGGCGCTGCCGAAGACGTACCCGAAGACCACCACCATGACCACGGGCACGCCCAGCGAGGCGGCCAACAGGCCCGGCGAGTGGCGGTAGTTGAGCAGGACGCGGAGCATCGACGTCCAGGTGTCTGAGGCCAGTCGGCCGCCGAGCGAGGGACGCGAGGCGGCCGGCCCCGAAGCGAACGGTACGGCGGCCATCAGGCGGCCCTCCCCAGGTCGGCGGAACCGGACTCCCGGGACTCCCCGGACTCCCCGGATTCCCGGCGCTCGCCGGGTTCCCGGGACTTCCCGGTCAGTGCGAGGAACACGTCGTCCAGCGAGGGCGCCCGCACCGCGACGTCCTCGGCGACCACCCCGACCGCGTCCAACTCCCGCACCAGCGTGGGCAACAGGACGGTGGCGCCGGGCCGGGTCAGGACCGTGACCACCCGCTCGGCCACGTCCACCCGCGCGTCGCCCCCGGAGAGCGAGGACAACACCACGGCGGCGGCGCCGAGTTGGCCGGGGTCGGCCAGGGTGACGGAGACCTGGCTGCCGATCGCCGCCTTGAGCCCGGCCGGCGGGCCGGTGGCGATCGCGGCGCCGTGGTCGACGACCACGATGTCGTCGGCCAGCCGGTCGGCCTCCTCCAGGTACTGGGTGGTGAGCAGCACGGTGGTGCCGCCGTCGGCCAACTCCTTGACGGTGTCCCAGATCCCCTGCCGGCTGCGCGGGTCGAGCCCGGTGGTGGGCTCGTCCAGGAAGAGCACCGGCGGGCTGGTGACCAGGCTGGCGATCAGGTCGAGGCGCCGGCGCATGCCGCCGGAGTAGGTGCGGACCAGCCGGTCGCCGGCCTCGGCGAGGCCGAAACGGGTCAGCAGTTCGTCGGCGCGCGCCCTGGCCCGCCGCGCCCCGAGGCGGTGCAGCCGGCCGAAGAGGCGGAGGTTGTCCCGGCCGGTGACGCCCTCGTCCAGCGCGGCGTGCTGCCCGGCGAGGCCGATGGCCCGGCGGACCTCCTCGGCGGAGCGGACGGCGTCGTGCCCGGCGACCCGGACGGTGCCCCGGTCGGGGGCGACCAGGGTGGCGAGGACGCGCACGGCGGTGGTCTTGCCGGCACCGTTGGGCCCGAGGAGGCCGCAGACGGTGCCGGCCGGGACGGTGAGGTCGAGGCCGCGCAGGGCCTCGGTGGAGCCGAAGCGTTTCTCCACGCCCGCCATCTCGATGGCGGGTCGGGTGGTGTGGGACATGACTCTGCCCTTCTCTAGGTACAGCGTACGTAGAAGCGCGCGCGGACGCAATCGTACTACGTACGCCGTACGTATCTAAGATGGGGGAGCGAGGTGATCTTCCAGTGCCGTCCAGCAGCACCCCCAGCAGTCCCGAAGGGCCCACCGGCTCCGACAGCCCCAAGAGCCCCGGCAGTCCCGGCAGTCCCGGCAGTCCGGAGCAGCCGGGCAAGCCCGTACCCCCCGAGGCCCCCGAACTGATCTGGCTGCGCCCCGAGCGCACCGGCCGCGGCCCCCGCCCGGCCCACAGCCGCGAGTCGATCGCCGCGGCCGCCATCGGGATCGCCGACACCGAGGGCCTGGACGCCGTCTCGATGCGCCGGGTCGCGGCCGCGCTCGGCGCGGGCACCATGTCGCTCTACAACTACGTGCCGAAGAAGGAGCACCTGCTCGACCTGATGCTCGACGCCGTCACCGGCGAGTACCGGCTGCCGCCCGAGCCGAGCGGCGACGTGCGGGCCGACCTGGCCCGCCTGGCGCACGAGCAGCTCGCCATCTTCCGCCGCCACCCCTGGCTGCCCGCCCTGGTGCTGGCCCGCCCGAGCATCGGCCCCAACGCCCTGCGCTACACCGACCACTTCCTGGCCGTCACCGCCCCCACCGGCCTGGCGGGCGGCGCGCGGATGGAGGCGATGGCACTGTTCAACGGGTTCATCTGCCAGTTCGCCCAGTACGAGCAGACAGCGGCCGCGGGCGCCAAGTGGCAGACCGAGATGGTCGGTTACCTCACCCAGGCGGCGATGAGCGGCGCATACCCGCACCTCGCCCAGGCGTTCGCCACCGCGGGACCGCCGGCCGACCCGGACCAGGCCTTCGACCGCACCCTGGACCGGGTCATCCACGCCATCCTGGCGCCCGCAATGGACAGTTAGGCTCCCAGCACCGCCCGCGTCAGCACCCCGGTCGCCTTCCCGTCCACCAGCACCACCACGCCCGGGTGCCCGCCCGTCAGCGCGGCCCGCGCCTCGGCGGCCGGCTGCCCGACCCCGACCGTCGGCAGGGCCGGCCCGAGCAGCGGGCGCACCGGGTCGTCGCCCTTGGCGTCGCCGTTCGCGAGCGCCACCTCCAGCACCTCCCGGGACACCGAGCCGAGCACCTCCGCTTCGGCCACCCCGTACGGCCGCGCCGCCCTCGGCAGTACGGCCGGGGCGACCCCGCCGGGCGCGGTCCGCAGCGCCTCCAGCGCCTCGCCGACGGTCGCGTCCGCGCCGACCGTCACCAGCGGGCCGGCCGCCGCCAGCGCGGCGCGCAGCTCCGCCTCCCCCGGCTCCTCCAGGAAGCCCCAGCGCCGCATCCACCCGTCGCTGTGCACCTTGGACAGGTAGGAGCGCCCCGAGTCCGGCAGCAGCACCACGACCAGGTCCTCCGGCCCCAGCCCGCGCGCCACCCGCAGGGCCGCCGCCACCGCCGTACCGGACGACGGACCGGCCAGGATGCCCTCCTCGCGGGCGAGCCGACGGGCCGTCAGCAGCGACTCGCGGTCCGGGATCCGCTCGAAGGAGTCGATCACCTCCGAGCGGTAGGCCTGCGGCCAGCGGTCCTCGACCGTCTCGGGGTGCAGGAAGTGCCCGATGCTCTCGACGAACCACGGGCTGCCGTCCCCGCCTCCGTACGAGGAGGACTCCGGGTCCGCGCCGATGACGGTCACCGCGCCGCCGGACACCTGCTTGAGGTGGCCGCCGGTGCCGGTGACGGTGCCGCCGGTGCCGACGCCCGCCACGAAGTGGGTCACCCGGCCGCCGGTCTGCTCCCAGATCTCGGGACCGGTGGTGCGGACATGGGCGTCCGGATTGGCCAGGTTGTCGTACTGGTTGGCGAGCCAGGCACCGGGGATCTCCTCGGTGAGCCGCCGGACCACGTTGAACAGGTGCCGGGGATCCTCCTGCGGCACCGAGGTCGTCGCGAGCACCACCTCGGCGCCGTACGCCCGCAGGATGTCCGACTTCTCGGGCGCCGACTTGTCCGACACCCCGGCGATCACCCGGTACCCGCGCTGACGGCCCACGATGGCCAGCCCGATGCCGGTGTTGCCGGAGGTCGCCTCGATGATCGTCCCACCGGGCTTCAGCAGACCCTCCCGCTCGGCGGCCAGGATCATCGACAGTGCGGCGCGGTCCTTGACGCTGCCGCCGATGTTGAGGAACTCGGCCTTGGCATAGATCGGCGCGGCGATCCCGGCACCCAGCCGGGCGAGGCGGAACAGCGGCGTCCCGCCGATCGCGTCGAGGACGGATTCGTGCACTGCGGTCATCATGCGCTCCTTCATCCGGTGCAACGTGTGCATACGTGTCCGAGCGAGCCTGCCCACACCCGCGCCCCGCTAGCCGTCCCGACGCGCACCTCCCCCGCCGGGGGGAGACGGCCCCGCCCCGGGCAGGACGCCAACCGGAGTCGGGTCGACCAGGCTTGGGGCATCGAACCCCGAGGAGCGGACATGACCCGACGCCGACTGCACACCGCCACCCTGGCCGGCAGCCTCGCCCTGCCCTACATCGCCCTGAAGTCCTACTGGGCGGCGGGCGGCCGCGCCGGGGTGGCCGACGGCTTCGAAGTGGCCGACGAGTTCCGGCGCAACGGCGCGCCCGCCGCCCTGATCTGGCTGGAGCACCACGGCGTCGACTTCACCGCCGTGCTGGCCCTGATCGGCCTGGCCCTCGCCGCCGTCCTGGCCCACCGCCCGCCGCGGCGGCGCCTGCTCCGGCGCCCGCTGCTCGTCGCCGCCTGGGCGGGCACCCTGCTGATCCCGTACGGCCTGCTCACCGCCCTGTTGGGCGCGCTCGGCAGTGACGACGGCAACCACCCGCTCACCGGTTGGGTGGTCCCGGCCGGGGCGGCGGCCTTCGTCGGCATCGGCACGGCCCTGGCGGCGGCGGCCTGGCCGCACCGCCCGCGCCCGACCGCCGCCCGCAACGCCGCCAACGCCACCACCCGTTAGAGTCCCGGGCCGGGCCCGTCCGTCACACCCGCCCCATCTGCCCCGGGCCGGCGAGTACGCCCGCTGCACCGGCGTCCGGCGGATCACCGGCAGTTGGTGCCCTCCCCCGACGCACGGCCCTACCGGGGCGCGGCGGGCGAGGTGCAGCGGGCGGAGGAGTGCCGGGTGGCGTCCTTCTGCGTACGGGAGCAGGCCGCCGCCGCGCTGAAGGCCGTCCGCGCGACCCACCCGTACGAGGAGACGCGCTCGGTCTCCGGGTGGCGCTTGGAGCGCGGCAGGCTGTGGAACCGCACCCAGACGTCCCGCTCCCCCGGGTCGATCTCGTGCCCGACGGGCGGACTGCCCGGCCACCGACGCTCCCAGAGCGCCGTCAGCGCCTCGCCGTCCATATCGCCCCCTCCTCTCGACCGACCGTCACAGCTCCGGAGCCTGCTCAGCGGACGTCGACGGTGACCTGACGACTGGTCTGATCGGACCCGCTGGAGAGGTGTCCACCGAACCGGTCGCGGCCCCCGGCGTGCACGGTGATGGTGGTCTGGCCGGGATTCCGGGCGCGGAAGGTGAAGTAGTAGTGACCGCCCGAGCCTTGGTTGCCGATCAGGACGAAGCTCGCCAGGTCCTCGATGCCGATGTTGTCGACGTACTCGTCTCCGGACGGCTGCACGATGGCCGGGTCGGGGCCGGGGTAGGCCACGGTCCACGTATCGCGTTCCCCCTCGTATCCGAACACCTCGATCGAGAACAGCTCGCCGGGCTTGACGGTGAGCTGCCCCGAGGACGCGGTGAACACCGTGCCGTGGTCGAGTTTGCCGGTGGTCGTCCGGTGGACGGCCACCGCGCCGACGATGCCCGCGACGGCCAGCACCGCGGCCAGCGCCAGGAGGATCCGGCGCTTGGCCGAGCGGCGGCCGCTCCGCGGCTGTGGGGTCTTCAACTCGGGCCTCACTTGGGCATTCGAACGCTTGAAACGGCGGGGAACCTGTCGTCGGACGCGCCCTGCATCTGGCTGTTGACGAAGTCGCTCTCGCTGACCCAGGTCGTGCCGCCCCACGGGTTGTAGAGCTCCAGCAGGTCACCGCGGTGCGCGATGATCACCATCTGATGGCTCTCGGGCTTGTACCAGTGGCCGCTGTCCACGGAGATCGGTACGGGTTTGCCCTCGTCGATCTTCTGCTCGATCTCGGCCAGCGCGTTCTGGCGCTGGTCCCGGCTGTCGAGGTCCACGTTGCGGTAGTCCGCGCCGGTGTGACTGGCGATTTCGCTGTTGGCAACGTCCTTGGATTCGAAGTCGAACATGCCGTCCGTGTACTTGTGCCACCAACCGCGCTTGTCGTGGACGCGGTCCGTCTCCTTCAGCCAGCGGTCGTACGCGGCCTTGCCGTTGTCGTACGTCGGGTCGCCGGGGTGGCCGCCGGTGGTGAGCTGGAAGGCGAACAGCGGGTCGACCATCGCCCGGGCGGTCACCGTCGAAGCGGGCACGCAGGTCCCGTGATCGCCCTGGTCCCATTTGACGCCCTGGTAGCCCGTGAGCGCCGTATCGGGGGAGGCCGCGTCGAGCTGCACCGGGGAGATCCGCTCGGCGAGCCAGCCGGGGTTGTCGCCGTGCTCGTGGATCTGGTCGTCGAAGGCCTTGATCTCGTCATAGCCGTGCCCGGCCGCCAGCGCCTTCATCAAGTAGGCGCGCTCCTCCGGGGACTTGGTCCCGGCCAGCAGCTGGTCGAAGCGGGCCCGGTCGGCGTCGCTCATCTGGTCCATGAACTGGGCGGCCCGAGCGACGTTGGCCTCGGTCAGGATGGTGCCGTCCCCCGCGTTGCCGCCGACGGACGCGTCGACCAGGACCAGCTTGTCCTCCGCGCCCAGGCCCTTGTTCTTGAACGTGCCCGCCAGCGCCTTGTTGGCCAGCGCGTTCAGCTCACGGCTGGCGGCGCGACCCGCGTTCTCGGCCTTCACCGCGGCGTCGTAGATCGACTTGATGCCGTCCTTCGCCTTGGCGTGGGCGCTGTGCATCGTGTCGTCGTCCCAGTTGATCGGGTCCGGCGCCCCACTGACGGTGATGTCGTGCAGCAGCTTCAGCGCCTCGCCCAGCGGCGCGGCGCCCTGCCCGTGCAGGGTCTGCGCCTCGCTCAGCGCGGTGGCCAGCGCCTTGAGGTGCAGTCGGCCCTTCTCCAGCGCGTCGCGGCAGCGCGTCAGATCGTCGGCGGAGGCCTTGACCACCTCGGCGGCCTTCTCGCCGACCTGCCCGGTCCAGGCGTCCGGCAGGTGCTGGGAGCCGACCTGCGCCACCTTGAACTGAATCTGGTCCAGCTGGCCGACCGCCGTGTTGTACGCGGCGGCGAGGTCGCCGATCTTGCCGGAGTCCCCCTTGGGGGCGGACAGTTGCAAGGCGTCGTGCACGGCGTACTTCAAGTCGCCCGCGCCCCACATGCCATGGGACTCGTCGATGGTCTTCTTCAGCCGCTCCACCTGCTGCCGCTGGCTGCCCGGCGTCTCACCGAGGGGGTGCGAGTCGTGGTCGGCCACCGTCATGCCCCCTGGTGCCGGTGCGTCAACCCCGCGCCCCCGGCCGTCTCCCGGCGGGCACCGAACCCCGTTCCGGCACCGTCGTCGCGCATGTTCCTCCCCCGATGTTCCGCCGTACGGTCCGAAGACCGCCGGACAGCATAGTGCGGGCCCGGAGGACCGGAGGCCCGGGGCGCCCCGGGCCGGCACCGGGGCGCCGGGGCGTCCCGGGCCGTCACATCCGTCCCATTCGCCCCAGCCCGGTCAAATCACTCGTCGCGGCCGCGCCGACCCCGTACCGTGGTCCGGTCAGTGATCTTGGCCAGGGAAGGGTGGACACGCACCATGCGGCAGTATCAGGGGTGGGCTGACGAGCACTACGGCGCCGTCGCGGACGCCTTCGCCGCCAACTTCGAGGAGTTCCCCGAGCTCGGCGCCGCGGTCACGGTGTACGTCGGCGGCCGCAAGGTGGTCGAGCTGTGGGGCGGCACCGCCGACGAGCGCACCGGCCGGGCCTGGACGCGGGACACCCTGGTGCCGGTGTTCTCCTGCGCCAAGGGTGCGGTCGCCATCAGCGCCCTGCTCCTCGCCCAGCGGGGCCGGCTCGACCTGGACGCCCCGATCGCCCGCTACTGGCCCGAGTTCGCGCGCCACGGCAAGCGGGACATCACCACCCGGATGATCCTCGGCCACCGGGCCGGCCTCCCGGCGCTGGACACGGTGCTCTCCTTCGAGGAGATCGCCGCCTGGGAGCCCGTGGTCCGCGCGATCGAGGAGCAGGAGCCGCTCTGGGAGCCGGGGACGACCTACGAGTACCACGGCCATGTGCTCGGCTTCGCGGTCGGCGAGGTGATCCGCCGGATCACCGGCCTGACCCCGGGCGCGTTCCTGCGCAAGGAACTCGCCGAGCCGCTCGGCCTGCCGCTCTGGATCGGCCTGCCGGAGAGCGAACTCCCGCACGTGGCACGGCTGGTGGAGGCCGAGGGCCGCCGCCCGATGCCCGGACCGGAGCACCTGCTCACCCGGATCGTGACCATGAACGGCGCCCTGGTCTTCCCCGGCCTGGACGTGCCGCACGGCTGGAACGACCCGGCCCTGCACGCGATCGAGCTGCCCGGCGCGGGCGCCGTCGGCTCCGCCACCGGCCTGGCCGGCCTGTACGCGGCAGCGGTCACCGGCCTGGACGGCGGCGAGCGGCTGCTCTCGTCCGACACGGTGACCGACGCGGTGCGCGAACTCTCCGCCGGCCAGGGTTTCCTGGGCTTCGACATGGGCGCCCGCTGGGGCTCCGGTGTGCTGCTCGACTCCCCCGCCTTCCGCCGGCTGCTCGGCGCGCGCAGTTTCGGCAACGACGGCGCCGGCGGCCAGTTCGCCTTCGGGGACGACGAGTTCGGCGTCGGCTTCGCGTACGTCGCCAACCGGATGATCGGCCACGGTGACGCCCGTGCCAACCGGCTGATCGAGGCGGTGCGCGGGTGCCTGGGGTGACGCCCGAAGTACCCTCCGGCGCACCGGACTTCCTGGCCCGGCTGATCGGACTCGCCACCACCGGCGCCCTGGACGAGCTGCGCTACGACGCCTCGCTGCCCGAACTCGCTGCCCACTACGGCGATCCTTGGGACGGCGGCCGCGTCCACCGCGAGGGCCGCTGGCCGCACGCCTTCGGCTGGGGCGATGTGCAGACGGTGTTCTGCCGCTGCCGACGGCTCCGGTCGCTGTCCCTGCCGATCTGGCACGGCGAGCTCGAACTCCCGCAACCGGCGGGCGGATCGCTGACGCTCGACACCCACGTCGGTGAGTCCGCGCTGACCGCCGCACTGACCGCCGCCGGCTGTTCCTGGCAGACGGTGACCTACGAGAACGTGCCCGGCCAGCGGACCCTGGAGCTCGCTCCGGCCGCGGAGGTCCGGGTGGCCCTGGTCCTGACCGACCGGGTGGGCTACGACGAACCGCCCCTGGCGGACTGGCTGTTGCACAAGGCCCTGCTCTGGGGCTACGACCACCCCGACTGCCCCGAGCCGGACCGCACCCGGCCCGACGACGGCTGGGGCGCGGCCGAACGCTGAAGCGGCGACGGACCGTTCCGACC
>NZ_JBHVVI010000109.1:0-28813 GCF_042883685.1 Kitasatospora sp. NPDC058190 | reverse complement strand
GGCGCGCCCGGCGCGCACCGCGGGCACGGTCGTCAAGGACGAGGGTGAGGGCGGCAAGCAGCTCGCCGCCTTCCTCGCCGACCAGAAGTTCATCTGAGCCGCCCCCACCCCCCGACCCAGCGAAACACGGAGACATTGAGCAATGGCTGAGATTCTCGTCCTGGTGGACCACGCCGAGGGTGCGGTCCGCAAGCCGGCCCTGGAGCTGCTGACCCTGGCCCGCCGCATCGGTGAGCCGTCCGCCGTCGTCCTCGGCGCCGGTGCCGCCGCGGCCGACATCGCCGCCAAGGCCGGCGAGTACGGCGCCGCCAAGGTGTACGTCGCCGACGGCGCCGAGTTCACCGACCAGCTGGTCGTCCCCAAGGTGGACGCCCTGGCCCAGATCGCCAAGACGGCCGCCCCGGCCGCCGTCCTGGTCACCTCCTCCGGCGAGGGCAAGGAGGTCGCCGCCCGCGTCGCGCTGCGCCTCGGCTCCGGCATCATCACCGACGCGGTGGACGTCCGCGCCGGTGACGAGGGCCCCGTCGCCACCCAGTCGGTGTTCGCCGCCTCGTACACCGTCGACTCCCGCGTCAGCAACGGCGTGCCGGTCATCACCGTCAAGCCGAACGCCGTCGCCCCGGAGGCCGCCCCGGCCGCCGGCGCGGTCGAGAACGTGTCGGTGGAGTTCACCGGCAACGCCGCCAAGGTCACCTCGCGCACCCCGCGGGTGTCCACCGGTCGCCCCGAGCTGACCGAGGCCGCCATCGTGGTCTCCGGCGGCCGCGGTGTCGGTGCCGCCGAGGGCTTCGGCGTGGTCGAGGAGCTCGCGGACGCGCTCGGCGCGGCCGTCGGCGCCTCGCGTGCCGCCGTCGACGCCGGCTGGTACCCGCACAGCAACCAGGTCGGCCAGACCGGCAAGCAGGTCTCCCCGCAGCTGTACGTGGCCAACGGCATCTCGGGCGCGATCCAGCACCGGGCCGGCATGCAGACCTCGAAGACCATCGTGGCCGTCAACAAGGACCCCGAGGCCCCGATCTTCGAGCTGGTCGACTACGGCGTGGTCGGCGACCTCTTCGAGGTCCTGCCGCAGCTCACCGCCGAGGTGGCGGCCCGCAAGGCCTGATCCCCGGACGAACCACGGAGGGCGTGGCACCGGGTGCTCGGTGCCACGCCCTCCGTCGTTCGCCCCGGTCCGCGGGCGCCGGAGCGGTGGCCCGTAGAGTCGGCCCGACGGCGCGGGACGCGGCGGCGCACGGCATGACCGTGTTCAGCGGGTTCGGCGCGACCAGGGTGAGACGAGGGCGAGGGCGGAAGCATGGCACTGCTGACGGCACTTCAGGGCGACTACGGCGATGCGGCGGACGCGCTGCGGATCGACGGTCGGGCGCTCTCCCGGGAGGACCTGCTGGGCGCGGCGACCGCCGTGGCCGACCGGGTGGCCGGGGCCCCCGCGCTCGCCGTGCTCGCCCGGCCCACCGTGGAGACGGTCATCGCCGTGGTCGGCGGCCTGCTGGCGGGTGTGCCGGTGGTGCCGCTGCCGCCCGATTCGGGGCCGAAGGAGCGCGAGCACATCCTGTGCGACTCCGGCGCGGCGCTGCTCGCGCACGCCGCCGGGGAAGCCGCGCCGGAGGGCGCTTCGGTGGAGGCCCTGCCGGTCGACCCCGCCGAGCGCTCCGCCACCGGTTACGCCGAGCCGGCCGCCGACGCCACCGGCTTCGTGCTCTACACCTCGGGCACCACCGGCGCGCCCAAGGGCGCGGTGATCCGACGGGAGGCGATCGCCGCCGACCTGGAAGCCCTGGCCTCGGCCTGGCAGTGGACCGCCGGGGACACCCTCGTGCACGGCCTGCCGCTGTTCCACGTGCACGGGCTGCTGCTCGGCGTGCTCGGTGCCCTGCGCACCGGCAGCCGGCTGGTGCACACCGGGCGGCCCACCCCGGAGGGGTACGCGGCGGCGGGCGGCAGCCTGTACTTCGGTGTGCCCACCGTCTGGTCCCGGCTGGCGGCGGACCCCGCGGCGGCCGCCCGGCTGGCCTCGGCCCGACTGCTGGTGTCCGGCAGCGCGCCGCTGCCCGTGCCGGTGTTCGAGAGGCTGGCAGCGCTCACCGGGCACGCCCCGATCGAGCGCTACGGGATGACCGAGTCACTGATCACCGTCAGCACCCGGGCGGACGGCGAGCGCCGCCCCGGCAGTGTCGGACTCCCGCTGGAGGGGGTGCGCACCCGGCTGGTCGGCGAGGACGGCGAGCCGCTGCCGTACGACGGGGAGAGCGTCGGTGAGCTGCAGGTTTCCGGGCCGACCCTGTTCAGTGGCTACCTCAACCGGCCGGACGCCGACGCCGAGGCCTGGACGGCGGACGGGTGGTTCCGCACCGGGGACGTCGCGGTGATCGGGCCGGACGGCTTCCACCGGATCGTCGGCCGCGCCTCGGTGGACCTGATCAAGAGCGGCGGCTACCGGATCGGCGCGGGCGAGGTGGAGGCCGCGCTGCGCGACCACCCGGCGGTCGCCGACGCGGCGGTGGTCGGCGCGCCGGACGAGGACCTCGGACAGGCGATCGTCGCGTACGTCATCCCGGACGGCGCCGTGACGGGGGAACAGCTGACGGCCTTTGTGGCCGAGCGGCTCTCGGTGCACAAGCGGCCGCGCCGGGTCGTGCTGGTACCCGAACTGCCCAGGAACGCACTGGGAAAGGTGCTGAAGAAGCAGCTGCTCGCGGAGACCGAGGGCCGCTGATGACGGGGCGTCGGCCGACCCGTCGGTGACGGCTGTTCGCCCTGATGCCCTGTCGGTAACCACCGCCCGGGAAACCTTCCTTTGGCGCACTCCGCTGCGCGCCGTGAGCGAACGCGTGCTTAACGTGACACGGAGGCAGAACTGATCTGCCGTGCGTACGGACCGGCGATCCCGGGGCCTATCGCGTGTCCGCAGCAGTTTCCGCAGCCGCCCGTCCGGCGGCCGTTCGCACCAGTGCGTTCGAAGCAGCGAAGGAAGTCAGCAGGATGACCACCGTCAACACCAGCGTGCCGGATACCGCCGAGGAGTCGACCGGGCAGCACGCCCCCGCCACCGCCGACCGCTCCGGCGGACCCGCCCGTCCCTCGCGGGCCGCGCGGGTCCGCCGGGGGATCGCGATGGCGGCCGTGGTCGCGGTCGGGACCGGGGTGATCGGCCTCGGCACCGGTGTGGGCCCCGCGGCCGCGGAGCGGGCGCCGGCGCACGCCGGGTGGGACGGCTCCAGGTACTGGTTCAAGAACGCCCAGGGCGAGTGGCGCTGGACCACCCACTACGACGTCTACGTGGCGCGGACCGGTGGCGCGAACTCCTCGTCGACGTCGTCCGCGAAGCCGAGCGGGGGGATCAAGCAGGGCTGGGACGGTTCCCGGTACTGGTTCAAGAACAGCAAGGGCGAGTGGCGCTGGACCACCCACTACGACGTCTACCTGGCGCGGACCGGCGGGTCCTCGTCCTCCTCCGGCGCCCCGTCCTCCTCCGGCTCCTCGGCCTCGCCCCATGACTCGGTGGCCGGGGACCGCAACGTCGAGGCCGCCGTGCAGTTCGCGCTCGCCCAGGTCGGCAAGCCGTTCATGACGGCGGGCAACGGGCCGGACGGGTACGACTGCTCGGGCCTGGTGCAGCAGTCCTTCCGGCGCGGCGGCATCGAGCTGCCGCGGATCGCCAACGACCAGTACGCGGCGACCACGCCGATCGGCGCGAGCCAGCTGCGCCGCGGCGACCTGCTGTTCTGGTCGCCGGACGGCACCCGGCGCGGGATCCAGCACGTGGCGATCTACCTGGGCAACAACCAGTACGTCGAGGCCGCGCGGCCCGGGACGAAGATCCGGATCTCGGGGATCAGCAAGGGGTACTACCCGGCGTACATGGGACGGCCGTAGCGGGGTCGCCGGTTCGGGCGCCAGGGGCGCCGGTGATCGGCGCGCTGCCTCTGCCGGCGGTGCCCTGGCGTGCGTTCCTGCGCGGGAGCTCAGAGGTCGGCCGGGCGGGGGAGGGCACCGCGGGCGCCGAGCGCGGTGACGGCGAAGGCGCCGGCGGCCACGGCGGTGGCGGCCGCCTCGGGGAGGGCGGCGCCGCGGGCCAGCCCGGCGGCGAGGGCGCCGCAGAAGACGTCGCCGGCGCCGGTGGTGTCGACCACCCGTACGGCGGGCGCGGGCAGCAGGGCGAGTACCTCCCCCATGACGACCAGGGCGCCCTCGCCGCCGAGGGTGACCACCGCCCCCTCGGCGTGGCGGGCGAGGGCGCGGGCGGCCTCGGTGACGGTCGCCGCGCCGGTGAGCTGGCGGGCCTCGACGGCGTTGGCGACCACCAGGGGTCGGCGGCCGCCGGGACCGGGGTCGGGCAGGGCCCCGGCCGGGGCGGTGTTGTGCAGCCAGCGGGTGCCGCCGTTCGGGCCCGCGGTGGGGAGGGCGGCGGCGGTGGCGCGGATGCACTCCGCGGGGACCTCGTTGCTGGTGAGGACCACGTCGACCGGGAGCAGGTGGAGCCGGGCCAGGGCGGCGGTGACCTCCTCCGGGGTCAGTTCGGCGTTGGCGCCCGGGACGACCACGATGCTGTTCTCGCCCGACGGGTCGACCATCACGATCGCCTGACCGGTCGGCGCATCGGGGTGCGTGAGCACGGCGCCCGTCCGGACCTCCGCGTCGCGCAGATCGGCGAGCGCCGCCTCGCCGTCGGCGTCGCGCCCGATCTTGGCGACCAGGTGGGTCGCCGCGCCCATCAGGGCCGCTGCCACCGCCTGGTTGGCGCCCTTGCCGCCGAAGCCCTGGTCGGCGGAGGTTGTCAGCACGGTCTCGCCGGGGGAGGGGAGCACGGGACAGCGGAGGATCCGGTCGGTGTTGACCGAGCCGATGACGACGACCCGGCCGGCGGGAAGCAGCTTCACCGTTCCTCTGTACGCGCCGGGGTGCGGGCGGCGCAAGGGGCACGCGCGGAGGCGGGCAGCGGAGACCGGGGAACGGGAGGGCGCAGGGGCGGCGCGCACGGCGTACGGGTGGGGCGCGCGGCGGAAGTCGGCCGGTCCGACTTCCTGTGCGCACGGCGTACTGTCAGGGGGCGGCTTTGCGGTCGAACGGTCTGCATGCCTCCCGGCCCAGGCCGCTGGCCTGGGCACATGCCTCTGTCAAGGGGCGGGCCGGGGCGCGTGGGCGGGCGCGGCGGGCAGGTATGGGGAGCGGCGTGGCGCGGGTACCACCACGGGTGGCGCTGGTTCGGTCGACGGGGGCGCTGCCCGGTGCGTACGGCATCGGGGCGAGTCGAGGGCAGGGGACGTTGTGATCGTCTGGGTCAATGGCACATTCGGGGCGGGCAAGACGAGTGCCTGCCGCGAGCTGGTGGAACTGCTGCCCGGGAGCGTGCTCTTCGATCCCGAGCTGGTGGGCCTCGGTCTGCGTCGGATGCTTCCGGCCGACCGGCTGGCGGCGGTGTCCGACTTCCAGGACCTGGCGGCCTGGCGCCGACTCGTCCCCGAGACGGCGGCCGCGCTGCTCGGCGAGGTCGGCGGCCCGCTGGTGGTCCCGATGACCCTGCTCAGAGAGGACTACCGGGACGAGATCTTCGGCGACCTCGCCGCTCACGGGATCGCGGTGCACCACTTCGTCCTGGACCCAGAAGAAACGATCCTGCGCGACCGCATCGCGCGACGCGAGGAGTGCCCGGGCGATCCGGAGGCCAGCGAGCGGGTCCGTCACTGGTGCCTGGAACACCTGCCCCGCTACCGGGCCGCCCGCCGCTGGCTGGTCGGCGACGCCCGGATGCTCGACACCAGCCGGCTCACCCCGCGCGAGACCGCGCACCGGATCGCCGAACTGGTCCGGGTCGGTGCCGCGCGCTGCCCGATCGTCCAGAGCCCCGACCCGACCGGGGACACCGTGGCCTCGGCGGTGCTGTTCTTCGACGAGCAGGACCGGGTGCTGCTGGTCGATCCGGTCTACAAGCCCGACTGGGACTTCCCCGGCGGCGTGGTCGAACGCGGCGAGGCCCCCACCGACGCCGCCCTGCGCGAGATCGCCGAGGAGCTGGGGCTGCGGCTGGACCCCGCCACCCTGCGGCTGCTCGCCGTCGACTGGGAGCCGCGCACCGGCCCGCGCCGCGGCGGCCTGCGGCTGATGTACGACGGCGGGCTGCTCGACGACGCGGGCCGGCAGAACGTGCTGCTGCAGCAGGAGGAGCTGCGCGGCTGGCGGTTCGTCACCCTGGACGAGGCGGCCGACCTGCTGCCGCCGAGCCGCTACCGGCGCCTGGCCGCGGCGCTGGAGGCGCGGCGGATCGGGGAGCTGCGGTACCTGGAGGCGGGGAGCCGGGTGGCGCTCGGGCTGGCCAGTACGGCGGACGCGGCGTAGGGCTGCGGTGGTCCGCCGGTGTGACGGCTGCGGACCGGGCCGACCTCGGTTGGCCCGGCGGGCGGTGCGGGCGTCAGGATGGGGGCATGCCCTTCACGTTCAGTCATCCCGCCGCCGTCCTGCCCCTGCTGCGTGCCGCCGGGGAACGAGGGCCCCTGGTGGCCTCGGCACTGGTGGCCGGGTCGATGGCGCCCGATGTGCCGTTCTTCGCCGAGTCGCTGCTGCCCGGGGCCTACGAGCACGGCGGGCTGCTGCACCGCTGGTGGGCGGTGCCGACGGTCGACGTGGCGGTCGCCGCCGCGCTGGTCGCGGGGTGGCACGGGCTGCTGCGGGCGCCGCTGGTGGGGCTGCTGCCCGAGCGGTGGGCCGGCGGCGCCGAGGCGCTGACGGTCCGCCGGGCCGGTGGCGGCGGCAGCAGGGGGAGGGACGCGGCGTGGTTCCTCGGGTCGGCGGCGATCGGCGCGGCCACCCACGTCGGCTGGGACGCGTTCACCCACGGTGACCGGCTGGGCGTACGGCTGCTGCCCGTACTGGAGCGGAAGGTGGCCGGGGTCCCGCTCTACGAGGCGCTGCAGTACGGGACTTCGGTGCTCGGTCTGGCCGCGATGGCCGGCTGGGCGGCGCGTACGGTGCGGGCGGTCGAGCCGGTCCGCCCCGCCGTCCGGCCTGCGGCCCGGACCCGGAGGGTGGCCGTCGCGGCGCTGGGCGCGGCGACGGCGGCCGGGGTGCTGCACCGGCTCAGCCCGCTGCGGCGGAACCTGGTCCCGGAGGTCTGCTTCGGCGCCGGGGCCGGACTCGCGGTGGGCGCGGTCGGCTACGCGGCCGTGGTGGCGGCCGCCCGCCGGTGGCGGGGCGGGCGGCCGGTGGCGGACCAGGTGGTCCGCACGGTCCCGACTGCCGTCAGGCAGAGCGCAGTTCGGCGTAGCGGCGCAGGAACAGCGCCTCGGTGAGGGCCATCCGCTCCAGTTCCTGCGGGTCGACGCTCTCGTTGACCGCGTGGATCTGGGTGGTCGGCTCCTCGACGCCGATCAGCACGATCTCGGCCTTCGGGTAGAGCGAGCGCAGGGTATTGCAGAGCGGGATCGAGCCGCCCTCGCCGGAGGCGACCATCGGGGTGCCGAAGGCCTCGGCCATGGCCTCGCCCATCGCCTCGTACGCCGGGCCGCTGGTGTCGGCGCGGAACGGGGCGCCGTTGCCCTGGCGCTCGATGGTCAGCCGGGCGCCGAGCGGGACCTGCGCCTCCAGGTGGGCGACCAGCGCGTCCTGGGCGGCGTCCGCGCTCATGCCCGGCGGGACGCGCAGGCTGACCAGCGCCTTCGCGGCGGCCTGGACGGAGGAGGTGGCGCCGATCACCGGCGGGGCGTCGATGCCGAGGACGGTGACGGACGGGCGGGCCCACAGCCGGTCGGCGATGGTGCCGGTGCCGGTCAGGGCGACGCCGTCGAGCACCTTGGCGTCGGCGCGGAACTGCTCCTCCGGGTACTGCACGCCCTCCCAGGTCTGGTCGGCGGTCAGCCCGGCGACGGCGACGTCGCCGTTCCCGTCGTGCAGCGAGGCCAGCATCCGGACCAGGCACTGCAGCGCGTCCGGGGCGGCGCCGCCGAACGCGCCGGAGTGCAGGTTGCCGCCCAGCGTGGTGACCGAGGCCTCGATCACCGTCATGCCGCGCAGCGAGGCCGTCACGGTGGGCAGGCCGGCGGCGAAGTTGCCGGTGTCGCCGATGATGATGGCGTCGGCGGCGAGCAGCTCGGGGTGGGCCTCGGCGTAGCGCTCCAGGCCGCCGGTGCCCTGCTCCTCCGAGCCCTCCACGATGATCTTCAGGCCGACCGGGTAGGCGTCCCCGTACACCTGGCGCAGTGCCCGCAGCGCGGTCAGGTGCATCAGGATGTTGCCCTTGCAGTCGGCGGCGCCGCGCCCGTACCAGCGGCCGTCACGCTCGGTCAGTTCGAAGGCGGGGCTGATCCAGGCGGCCTCGTCGAGCGGGGGCTGGACGTCGTAGTGCGAGTAGAGCAGGACGGTCGGGGCGCCCTCGGGGCCGGGCAGCTCGCCGTAGACGGACTGGGTGCCGTCCGGGGTGTCCAGCAACTGGATCTTGGTCAGGCCCTCGGCGGCGAAGGCGTCGGCGACCCAGCGAGCGGCCTTCTGGCACTCCTCGACCGGGAACTGGCGCGGGTCGGCGACCGACGGGAAGGCGACCAGTTCGGCGAGGTCGGTGCGGGCACGGTCCATCAGGGACCGGACGGCGTCGGCCAGGGGCTGTGACATCGGGGCTCCGAGGGGACGGGTCCGCCCGTGGGGTGGTCCGGGCGGAGGGGGCGGTTTGGGGTACCGCCGATCATAGGCGGAGGCGATTGTCGGGTGGTGCGGCGTCGGGGTGGCTGTGCGGACGCATAGGATTGCTCGACGTGACTGACTCCGGAAGCTCCGATTCCCGTAGCCCGCTCGACCGTACGACCGCGTCGGTTGGAGGTGAGGCGTCCGCGCAGGTGTCAACGGCGTCTTCGCAGGTGCCGACGGCGTCGACGGAGGTGCCAACGGATTCGGCGGCGGTGTCAACGGCTGCGGCGACTTCGGTGGCGTCGGGGGCCTCGGCCGCCTCGGCGGGACAGCTGGACGGCGTCTGGGACGTGGTGGTGGTCGGCGCCGGGCCGGCCGGGGCCTCCGCCGCGTACGCCGCCGCCGCGCGGGGCCGCCGGGTGCTGCTGCTCGACAAGGCCGAGCACCCCCGCTACAAGACCTGCGGCGGCGGCATCATCGGCCCCTCCCGGGACAGCCTGCCGCCGGACTTCGAGCTGCCGCTGCAGGACCGGGTGCACGCCGTCACCTTCGCGTACGACGGGCGGTACACCCGGACGCGTCGTTCCAAGCGGATGCTGTTCGGCCTGGTCAACCGGGACGAGTTCGACCTGCGCCTGGTGCAGGCGGCCAAGCAGGCCGGGGCGGTGCTGGTCACCGGAGTGACCGTCACCGGGGTCGAGCAGCGTGGCGGCGACCACCGGACGGCGCTGGTCACCGCGGCCGACGGACGCACCTTCGAGGCGCGCGCGGTGGTCGGCGCGGACGGCAGCGCGAGCCGGATCGCCCGGCACGTGGGCGTCACCTTCGACCAGATCGACCTGGGCCTGGAGGCGGAGATCCCCGTCCCGCCGCAGGTCGCCGCCGACTGGTCGGGCCGGATCCACCTCGACTGGGGCCCGCTGCGCGGCAGTTACGGCTGGGTGTTCCCGAAGACCGAGTCCAGCAGCCTGACCGTCGGCGTCATCTCGGCGCGCGGAGACGGCGAGCGGACCAAGCAGTACCTCGCCGACTACATCCGGCGGCTGGGCCTGTCCGGCTTCACCCCGCAGGTCGAGTCCGGGCACCTGACCCGGTGCCGGGCCGAGGACTCGCCGCTCTCCCGCGGCCGGGTGCTGGTCGCGGGCGACGCGGCCGGGCTGCTGGAGCCGTGGACCCGTGAGGGCATCTCCTACGCGCTGCGCTCGGGCCGGCTGGCCGGTGAGTGGGCGGTGCAGATCGCGGAGGCGGGCAACGCGGCGGCGGTGCGGCGCGAGGCGCTGAACTACGCGTTCGCCGTCAAGGCCGGGCTGGGCGTGGAGATGCGCGCGGGCAAGCAGCTGCTGGGCGCCTTCGAGCGGCGGCCGTACCTGTTCCACGCGGCGGTCTGCCTGGTGCCGGCCGCCTGGCGGGCCTTCGCCCGAACCACCCAGGGGCACACGAGCTTCGCGCAGGTGCTGCGGCAGTACCGGGCGGCGCGGCGGTTGGCGGCGATGGCCTCGCGGTAACGGATCTGCTGCCGGATGGGGCCGGCGTTCCTCCGTTCAGCGGAGTGAACGCCGGCCCCGTTCGCCGTGCGGGGTGGGTTGTTCGAGGCCGGCTACTCGAACCCGGCTACCTGAGTTCGGCTGACTTGAGTTCGGCTGACTTGAGCCCGGCTACTTGAGCCTGGTTACTTGAGACCGGCTACTTGAACCCGGTTACTTGAGGCCGGTGTCGAGTGCGGTCATGAGGGTGCCGGACGGGGTGTCGCCGGACATCTCCCAGATCATGCCGCCGAGCAGGTTCTTCGACTTGAGGTAGGCCGCCTTCTGGGCGATCGACCAGGCGTCGTCGAAGGTCCACCACTGGCCACCCGTGCCCGTGTAGCCGTACGTGGCAACGGACTTGGGGTCGTGGTAGACCGTGAGGCCGGGGACGCCGCTGATGAGGTTGTCGTAGCCGCGTGTCCCGGCCTCCTCGGCGAACTGGCCGGGGGCGGCGCCGTTCGCGGACTGCCAGGCGCCGTTGGCGCCGCCGTCCGCCACGCCTTGCCAGCCGCGTCCGTAGAACGGGAAGCCGATGGTCAGCTTGCGCGGGTTGAACTCCAGGGTCCAGCCGGACACGGCGGTGGCGTTGTCGTTGTGGACGATGTACGTGCCCTGCCACCAGGAGCCGTTGTCGGCGGTGGTGAAGGTGGCGGTGAGCTTGCCGGCGGCGTGCGCCGGCACGGCGAGCGCGGTCAGCGCCGCGAGCGGGAGGAGCAGGACGGAGAGCAGCGCCAGCAGTCTGCTGCGCACGCGCGGGCGTCCCGCCCGGGATCGAGCGGACATGGTTCTCCCTGTGGCTGTGGGGGTTGGACAGGGTGACGTAGAACCGGGGTGATCCGTGTGCGATCGGTGCCCGCGTCGTGGGGAGGCGGGGCATGGGCACTGTAGGAGGACTGGACCAATGCGTCAACAGGTCTGAACCA
The DNA here is from genome assembly GCF_042883685.1 of Kitasatospora sp. NPDC058190. Lineage (NCBI taxonomy): Bacteria > Bacillati > Actinomycetota > Actinomycetes > Kitasatosporales > Streptomycetaceae > Kitasatospora > Kitasatospora sp. NPDC058190. The sequence goes on along the minus strand of NZ_JBHVVI010000109.1, from coordinate 17,748 downwards.
TTGGGGAGTTTGGGCAGGTGGTGGGGGGTGTGGGTGTCGGTGTGGGGTTGGTGCGGGCGTCGGCTGGCGGAGTTCAGATGACAGATTTCAACATCTGTCATCTGTCATCTGAAATCTGTTCGCTGTCGCCTGTCGCCTGTCGCCTGTCGCCTGTCGCCTGTCGCCTGTCGCCTGCCGTCGGTCGTGCGCCGTGGGCCGTTCGCCGCCTGTTACCGGCCGCCGGCCAGCTCGTCCCCGAGCACGCTGCGCCGGTACAGCACCGAGCGGCCGTGCCGGGCGCGGGTGACCAGGCCGGTGGCCGCCAGGACGGACAGGTGCTGGCTGACCGCGCCCGGGGTGACGCCGAGGCGGTAGGCGAGGTCGGTGGTCGAGGAGGGCTCGGCGAGCAGGGCCAGCAGCCGGGCTTTCGGGGCGCCGACCAGCGACTCCAGGGCCGCCGACGCCACCGGCGCGTCCACGCCCGCGCCGCCCATGGCCGCCTGTCCGCGCGCCGGGTAGGAGATCTGCGGCTCCCGGTCCTTGCTGATCATGGTGATCGCCCCGCGCACGAAGCAGGTCGGGCTGAGGACCAGCCCGCGCCCGTCCACGGCGGTCTCCACGTCCCCGTCCCCCCAGCGCCGGTTGATCGACAGTACGCCGTCCGCCCAGTGCAGCCGGTGGTCCAGGTCCGCGAACAGCGCCGCCGCGCCCTGCTGGGCGAGTACCCGCGCCCGGTAGACCAGGTCCGCCTCCAGTACCGTGCGGGCCTGCGGCCACCAGCCGGGCGCGAGGCACGCCTCCCAGTACTCCTTCAGCGCGTCGGAGATCCGCGCCAACAGTCGCGCCGGATCGGCGAGTCCGTCGTCGAGCAGGGCGGGCAGCGGCTGCCCGTGCGACAGAAAGGTCTGCTCCAGCTCGCCGCGCAGCAGCTCCGGCGGCAGCGCGCGCACGACGGCCAGCTCGGCCCGGAAGTCGCCGGCGGCTGCCGTCGGGCGGGGCGTCAGGAAGTCGGGGACCCAACGGTTCTCGGCGACCAGCGCGAGCAGCAGGTGGCGCGATTCCAGCCGCTCGAAGGCGGGCCGGAGCTGCTCGAAGGCCCTGGTCTGGAGCGGGTAGACGCCCGGGTGGGTCCACATCCGCAGGCTGAGCACCGCCTCGTGGATCGGGGAGACGGCGAACCAGGTGGTGGCGAGGTCGGCCAGTCCGAGTGTGAAGCGGTGCACGTACGTCCCCCTCGTAAGATTCAGCCAGAGCCTAAAGGAATACCCTTGGCGGCCCGCCCAGCGGTGTGATCAGGGCATGACCACCAAGCCGGCGGAGTCCTCCGCACCGTCCTTCGCCCTGCCCTCGCACAACTCTGGCGGCCGCCTTCCCGCGGCTCTCCGGCGCCGACTGCACCCCGATCCGATGGTCCGTCGGCTGGCCGGGATCACCCTCGTCAACACGGTGGGCAACGGCCTCTCGTTGTCCGTCGCGGTGCTGTTCTTCACCCGGGTGCTCGGCCTGAGTGCCGCCCAGCTGGGCGGCGGGATGACCGCCGCCGGCCTGTGCGGGGTCGTCGCCAGCGTGCCGGCCGGCCGGGCCGCTGACCGCTGGGGCGCCCGGAGGGTGCTGGTGGTGCTGGTCGGGGTGGAGGCGGTCGGCACCGCCGGCTACGCGCTGGTGCACAGCTACCCGGCCTTCGTCGCACTGGCCTGCGCCGTGTCCGCCGTCGACCGCGGGTCGGCCGCCGTGCGGAACGCGCTCTACGCCGAGGTGCTGCCGGCCGATACCCGGGTGGCGGGCCGGGCCTACCTGCGGGTGGTGACCAACGTCGGCATCTGTCTGGGGACGGGGCTCGGCGCGATCGCGCTCCAGCTGGACACCCGGCCGGTCTACCTGACGGCGATCCTGGCCGACGCCGTCTCCTACGTGGCTGTCGCGGTGCTGTTCTACCGCCTGTCCGCCCTGTCCGCCCTGTCCGCCCTGGCCGAGCCTTCGTCGGCCGAGCCCGAGGCGAAGTCCGGTACGGAGACCACGTCCGGTACGGCGAACAAGTCCGCGACGGCGACCACGTCCGGCACGGCGAACCCGTCGGATCCCGGGGGCAAGGGCGTCAAGCACGGCCGACGGCGCAACCCGGCGCTGCGGGACGGCCCGTTCCTGGTCGTGACCGCGTTGTGCTCGGTCCTCGGCCTGCAGTTCGCCGTCCTGGAGGTGGGCGTTCCGCTGTGGATCGTCCAGCAGACCGACGCGCCGCGGATCACCGTCGCCGGCGCCCTGATCGTCAACACCCTGATGGTGATCGCCCTGCAGGTGCGGGCCACCCGGGGCACCGAGGAGCGGACGGCCGCCGCCCGGGCCTGCCGTCGCGCCGGACTGGTGCTGGCCGTCTCCTGCCTGGTCATCGCCTTCGCGCACGGCCTGCCCGGGATCCTCGCCGCCGTGGTGGCGCTCGCGGGGATCGCGTTGCAGTCGCTGGCCGAGGTGATGGGCCAGGCGGGCGGCTGGGCGCTGAGCTACGACCTCGCGGGTGAGGGTGAGCACGGCGCCTACCAGGGCGTGTTCAACGCGGGTTCGGCGGCCACGATGATGGCCGGCCCGGCGGTGGTCAGCACCGCGGTGATCGGCTTCGGGCTGGTCGGGTGGGCCGTCCTGGGCGCGGTGCTGGCGGCGGCCGGCCTGGCGATGGGCCCCGCCGTCCGGTGGGCCGGACGGCGGGAGCTGCGGCTCCGCGCGGCGTGACCGGCGGCTGCTCCGAGCGGCGCGAGCCGTCGTTACTCCCGGACCACCGCCATCGCCTCGATCTCGATCAGCACGTCCGGGCGGAACAGTGCCGCGACCTGCATGGCCGAGGCGGCCGGCAGCGGCAGGTCGCCCAGGTACGCGTCGCGGGCCTCCCGGATGGCCGGGAGGTAGGCGATGTCGGTCATGAAGAAGGTGAACTTCACGACGTCGGAGAAGTCGGCCCCGGCGGCGGCCAGGCAGCGGCGCAGGTTCTCGAAGACCTGCCGCGCCTGCGCCTTCGGGTCGCCCTCGCCGACCAGGTTCCGGTGCTCGTCGAAGGCGACCTGACCGGAGACCTGGACCAGTCGGCCGGTGCCGGTGACGACCTGGGTGTAGCCCGTCCCGGGGGCGACGCCGGGTGGCTCGGTGATGTGGGTGAGGTGCGTGGTGGTCATGGCGCATGATCGTGCGCCATCGCGCATCAGTATCGCAAGCGATTCCCCCTGGCGGCCTGCGGGTTGGCCAACCGGGCCGGCTCCAGCAGGGCGAGGCCGAGCTCCCGTCCGACCGCGTCGCCGAACAGCGGCCCGCCGTACACGTGCACCGGCGCACCGAGCAGCTCGTACGGGGCCTGCCAGGACGTCGCGGTGTGCGCCCGCAGGCCGCGCAGTCCGGCGGCGGTGCGCAGCTGGAGGCCGGTCCCGTTGATGCGCGGCGCTAGCAGCAGGACGGGGGATTCGGCGATCATGCCGCCCATGCTGCTGGGAGTGCGGCGGCCGCCACCAGCGGATTTCCGCCCGGCCACCGAGCAATCGGCTCCGGCCGGGGTGCGGTTGGCTCTGGCCGAGGGACGGGTGGGCGTGCCAGAGTCGTCCGGGCGCGGTCCGGGCACCCCGGCCCCGCGCCCGCAGTCCGACCCACCCTCAGCCGGAAGGCAGGCCCACTCCGATGACCAGCGCAGAGCCCCTCGTCCGCGTCAGCACCGTCGACGCCGTCACCACGCTCACCCTCGACTCGCCGCACAACCGCAACGCGCTCTCCTCCCGCCTGATGTCCGAGCTGCACGCCGGACTGGCGGTCGCGGCGGCGGACCGGGACGTCCGCGCGGTGGTGCTCACCCACACCGGCAAGGTGTTCTGCGCGGGCGCGGACCTCTCCGAGGCGACCGGCGCGGACCCGACGGTCGGCCCGCGCGGCCTGGTCGAGCTGCAGAAGGCGATCGTGGACTGCACCAAGCCGGTGATCGCCGTGGTCGACGGGCACGCCCGGGCCGGCGGCCTCGGCCTGATCGGCGCGGCGGACCTCGCCATCGCCGGACCGGCCGCGACCTTCGCCTTCACCGAGGTCCGGCTCGGCCTCGCGCCCGCCGTCATCTCGCTGCCGCTGCGCCCCAAGCTGGACCCGCGCGCCGCCTCCCGCTACTACCTGACCGGCGAGGTCTTCGACGCCGCCGAGGCGGCCCGGATCGGTCTGCTCACCCGGGCCGCCGAGTCCACCGAGGACACCGGAGTGGTGCTGAAGGGCCTGCTGGACGCGCTGCGCCAGGGCTCGCCGCAGGGGCTGGCCGAGTCGAAGCGGCTGGCCAACGCCGAGGTGGTGCGCTCCTTCCAGCGCGACGCGGACGAGCTGGTGCAGCTGTCGGCGCGGCTGTTCGGTTCGGCGGAGGCGCAGGAGGGCATGCGGGCGTTCCTGGAGAAGCGGCCCGCTGCCTGGGTGCGCTGAGTCGGCGTACGACCGGCCGAGTCGGCTCGGGGCGGCTGACTTGGCTCAGGACCGGCCGACTCGGTTTCGGACCGGCCGACTCGCCCGGGGTCAGCCGATCGCCGCGGTGTCCCGCCAGAGGTCGAGCAGGTCCCGGTCGCCGCTGACCTCGACCTGCCCGGCCTGCCCTGCAGGCTCCGCCTGCTCGGACCGCCCGCCCCGCTCGACCTGTTCGACCGTCAGCCGGTTCCAGAGCAGCAGGTAGAGCTGGTGGGCCGGTCCGGTGAGGGTCAGGTCGGCCGGCTCGGGGCACTCCTCGGTGCTGACGGACAGCGGCTCGTGAGTGATGGTCAGGCGCCAGGAGCCGGGGCCGTCGGTCGTCCGGACCTGGAAGGTGCGCAGGCGGTCGCTGCGCACCTTCGACCGGCTGCGGACCATGAAGCCGCGCAGCAGCTCGTCGATGCCGTCCAGGGCGAGCGCGGTGTCCACGGCCGGGCCCGGCGAGCCGGCCGCCGCGTCGGCGTCGAAGCGGTGGACGGCGGTCTCGTGCGCCTGACGCCGGGCCCAGAAGGCCAGCGGGCTGGGTGCGGGCAGGAAGCTCCAGCACTCCACCTCGGCGGGGGCCTCGGCGAGCGCCGCCACCAGTGCGGCGTGGCCCTCGCGGAACCAGTCGAGCAGTCCGGCGTCCGAGGGCGCCGGTCCGACGGCCTCCTGCTCGCCCGCCGGGTCCAGCGGTGCCCGCAGGCCCCTCGACGGGTAGGTGGCGGCCCAGCGGTGGACGTGGCCGACGTGCCGCAGCAGGTCGCGCAGCCGCCAGTCCGGGCAGGTCGGTACGGGGGCGGCGAGGTCGGTGCGGGCGGCGGCCTCGGTCAGCAGGGTGCCCTCGCGGCGCAGCGCGTCGATGTGTGCGGAGATCTCCATGGGACGGAGTCTTTCACCGTCGTCCGCCGTCGGTGGCGGATTTCGGACGGCCCTGGGGTCGGCGCGGGTGCGGCGGGTGCGGCGGGTGAGGCCGGCGCGGTGGGGCAGGTGAGGCCGGTGCGGGTGCGGCGGGTGAGATCGGTACGGCTGGGGCCGGTGGGGCTGGTGTGATGTCGACCTCCCGGCGCCCGGGCGGACGCTACGGGCCGGTAACGTGAGCGCATGCCGATAACCCGTTCGCTTCTCTCCGCCGTCCGGACCGGTGGCCGCCGGGCCGCCGGACGCCTCGTCCATCGGGGCTGGCGCTGGGTGCAGCGGACCGGCGGGGTCACCAACCGGAACCCGGGCCCGTACCGGTTCGGCGAGCTGGGGGACGGCACGACCCTCGCCTTCCCGCTCGGGGCGGTGTTCAACGAGCAGTGGATCACCATCGGGCCGTTCTCGATCATCGGTGAGCGGGTCACCATCAGCGCGGGCTTCCTGCCCGGCCTCGACCTCGGGCCGGAGCCGATCGTGCGGATCGGCGGCGGCTGCGTGATCGGGCGGGACAGCCACATCGTCGGCCACCAGTCGATCGTCATCGGCGACGACGTCTGGACCGGGCCCGGCGTGTACGTGAGCGACCAGGCGCACGAGTACCGGGACACCGAGCTGCCGATCGGCAAGCAGTGGCCGCGCAACGAGCCGGTGGAGATCGGCGCGGGCAGCTGGATCGGCACCGGCGCGGTGATCATGCCGGGGGCACGGATCGGTCGCAACGTGGTGGTCGCCGCGGGAGCCGTGGTGCGCGGCGAGGTGCCGTCCCACTGCGTGGTCGCCGGGGCGCCCGCCAAGGTGGTGCGCCGCTGGAGCGAGGAGGAGGGCTGGCAGCCGCCGCTGCGCCACGAGCCGCCCCGGCCGGTGCCGGACGGGGTGACGGCGGAACAGCTGCGCGCCCTGGTGGGCTGGGACCTGCGGCTGCCGGGGGAGCAGGGCTGAGGGCCGTCCAACGGTGTGTCGGCACCCTGCGACGTCGTCGTCGGGCCGCAACCTGATCCAGCCTGAACTCCCGGGTGGGGCTCACGCGTCGCTGTACTGCTGATTCCCGTTCGTCACCACGGCACCCGCGTCACCGTTCCCGGCGGTGCGGGTGCCGGGTGTGACTAACGCGCCGGGGAGGACTGTTCGGCGGCGCGCGCGGCGATGGCCGCGGTGATCCGCAGGACGTCGGCCGGGCGGGACGGGTCCAGGCCGGTGAGGACGGCGATCCGGCGCAGCCGGTAGTCCACGGTGTTCGGGTGCAGGTGCAGAGCGCTCGCGGTGTGGCGGCGGTTGAGGCCGCCGGCCAGGTGGGTGCGCAGGGTGGTGAGCAACTCACCGCCGTCGGCGAGCGGTTCGAGCAGTGCGGCGAGCCGGGAGCGGGCCCGACTGGGCCGGGTCAGTTGGTACTCCAGCAGCACGTCGTCGAGTCGGTGCAGACCGGTCGGTCGGCCGAACGCCCTTGCCACGTCCAGGACTTCGTAGGCTAGCGCGGCGGCGCCCGGCACCTCGGCCGGTACCGCGGCGGCCGCTCCGGCCAGCACGGGCGCCCCGGCGGCGCGGGCCGCGGCGGCGAGGGTGGCGGCGAGCTGCGGCCAGGGGGCTTCGGGGGCGGTGCCGTCGGCCGACTCGGATTCCGGGTCGAGCGGGACCAGGACCAGGCCGCCCGAGGGGGTGAGCGCGGTGAGCGCCGACTGCCGGGTGCGGTGGTCGAGTTCGGCGACGAAACGACGCAGCTTGCGGTGGGCGGCGATGGCTGGGTCGACGCCCGGGGCGTGCTCGTCCGGGTGGTCGGCGAGGGAGAGGCAGAGCGCCGCGTAGCCTGCCGGAAGCCGGATGCCCGCCCGGGCGGCGGCCTCCTCGGCCGGGGTGCCGGCGAGCAGCGTGGTGAGCAGGGACTGCCGGGCGGTGGAGTGTCGGTCTCCGGCCGGGCGCCGGCCGTCCAGGTAGCCGGCGCCGGCGGCGGAGGTGGCCTGGCGGAGCTGGTCGAGCAGCAGCCGGTTGAGCACCAGCAGGTCGGCGGCGTCACCGGCGTGGGCGTCCCGGGTGACGAACTCCCAACAGACCTCCAGCCCGAGGTGGTGGGCGAGCAGCACGGCGTCCAGCGGCAGGCCTTCCTCGGCGCGGCGCGCGGCGGCCTCCCGAACGGCGGTGAACTCCTCCGCGGGGGCGGGGAGTCCGGTGCGGACGGCGTGGGCGAGTGCGCGGATGCGGCGTTCGGTGTCCCGGGTGAGCTCGCCGGTGAGCTGCTCGCGCGGGAGGCGGCGGTAGACCGGCACGCGGTCCAGTAGGGCGGCGACCACGCCCTCGGCCAACTCGCGGGCGCCACCGAGGAGTAGGTGGTCGGCCGGGCGGCCGCCGATCACCGGTACGCGCCAGGTCGGCGTGGTTCCGGGGGTGTCCGGGGGCGTGCGGTGGGGTGCGTTGTGACCGGTCACAGAGAACACCGTCCAGGTCTGGGGAACGCCCAAGGGCCGGGCCGGAGGGGCGACCGCATGATTGAGCCACTCGGGTTACCTGTTGGTAACAAACTTCCGCTGTGGAGGCAACAGTTGAGAACCCCACTTCTCCGCTTCCCCGCAACTCCCTTGCGCCGTCGGCTCGGAGGATCCCTCGGCGCGGCCCTGCTGGCGGGCGCGCTGCTGGCGGGGGCGACGGCGGGCCCGGCCTGGGCCGCTCCGGCGGCCGCCGCGAGCCCGGCCGCCGCGAGCCCGGACGTCACCGCCGCTGCTGAACTGCCGCCCGACGGAGACTCGGTGGCCTCGCCGCCCGGCGCCGACGACTGGAACTGCCGACCGACCGCCGCGCACCCCAACCCGGTGGTCCTGGTGCACGGCACTTTCGCCAACCGCTACGAGAACTGGCTGGCGCTCTCCCCGCTGTTGAAGGGCCTCGGGTACTGCGTCTTCGCCCTCGACTACGGCACCATCCCCGGCATCACCTCCACCGGCAGCGGCCTGCTGCTGCCGATCGGCGGGCTCGGGCCGGTGCCCGCCTCGGCGGCCCAACTGGCGAGCTTCGTCGACCTGGTGCGCAACGCGACCGGCGCGGCCAAGGTCGACATCGTCGGACACTCGCAGGGCGGCATGCTGCCGAACTACTACCTGAAGTTCCTCGGCGGGGCCTCGAAGGTGGACAAGCTGGTCGGCCTGGCGCCGTCCAACCACGGCACGACGCTCGACGGGATCACCAAGCTCGCGCCGTACTTCCCGGGCGTCACGGACCTGGTCTACACGGTCTGCCAGGCCTGCCGTGACCAGGCGGTGGGCTCCGACTTCAACCGGACCATGGCGTCCCGGCCGGACACCGTGCCCGGGGTGAGCTACACGGTGATCTCGACGGTGTACGACGAGGTCGTCACCCCGTGGCAGACCCAGTTCCTGAACGGGCCGGACGTCGACAACGAGGTGCTGCAGGACCACTGCCCGATCACGCTCGCCGAGCACGTGGCGATCGCGTTCTCGCCGACGGCGCTGCACCTGGTGACCAACGCCCTGGACCCGGCGAACGCCACGCCGGTGCTCTGCGGCTGAGCGCTCGCTGCGACGATCGCCGTGACTGCCCGTGTCCCCGGCTGCCCCGGGGGCACGGGCGGTCGCGTTTCTCAGCGGGCGGTGCGGAAGGTGACGGCGGCGGTGGTGCCGTCGGCCGGGCGCAGCTCGTACGGACCGGGGGCGGTCAGCAGGGCGGCGTCGAAGCGGTCCAGTTCGGTGGCGTCGAGGGTCGCCGAACCGGCGAGGCAGACCAGCAGGACGGTCGCCGAGGGCGGGACCTCCACCGGGCCGGGCCCGCTACGCAGGTCGACGGTGGCCTCGACCCGGCCGCGACGGGTCATCACGTTGAAGTCCACCACCGGGCCGCCGAGCAGTCGGCAGTCCGTCGTGGCGTCGCCGGGGAAGGCGAACGGGCGCAGCGGTACGTCGACCAGTTGCTCGGTGCCGTCCACGGTGAGCGTCATGCCCGCGCCCTCGACCAGGGTGATCACCCGGTCGATGCCGGGGAACGGCGAGAAGGGCCCGGCGGAGGCGACGTCGGCGAGGCTGACCCGCCAGTCGAAGCCGTCCAGCCCGGCCCCGGCCGGGAACCCGGCGACCTCCCTGGTCACCCCGCCCCCGTTGAGCCATGCGGTGGCGGGGCGCTCGCTGGCGCGCAGTACCTGGATGCGTCCGGTGGTCGTCATGGGGCCGCATCCTGCCACCTTTGGGGCGGGTGTGGCAGCGGGGCGGGGGTGGGGGCGGCTAACAGCGAACAGGTAACAGATGTTGAAATCTGCCATCTGTTCGCCGTCATCTGTCCGTCACTGCCCCGCCTCCCCGCATCCCGGCAAGCCGCAGCCCGTCAGCGCCGCCCCACCACCAACGGCAGGAACGCCGCCGCCGTCGCCGCGAGGGCCACCGTGGTCAGGGCCAGCGGCAGTCCGGCCGCGTCGGCGAGGAAACCGATCACCACCGGTCCGATCAGCATCCCCCCGTACCCGAGCGTCGAGGCGAGCGCGACGCCCTGCGGGCCGCCCGTCGCGCCGGCCCGGGCGATGGCGAGCGGGAACAGGTTGGCCAGACCGAGGCCGACCAGCACGAAGCCGCCGATCGCGACCGGTACCGCCGGGGCCAGCGCCGCGACCAGCATGCCGACCGCCGCCGCCAGTCCGCCGAGCAGCATCAGCCGGTTCTGGCCCAGCCGGATGGACAACCAGGTGCCGCCGACCCGTCCGCTGGTCATCGCGAAGGCGTACGCGGCGTACCCGGCGGCGGCCGTTCCGGCGCTCGCGTGGACGTCGTCCGTCAGGTGCAGGGTGGTCCAGTCGGCGATCGCGCCCTCGCCGTACGCGGTGCACAGCGCGGTGAGGCCGAGCAGCAGCACCAGCAGCCGGACGTGGCCCCCGGTCGACCGGTCCGCCGAGTCTTCGGCGGATCGTTCCGGCGCAACCATCGGCGCCGCCGGGCTGCGCAGCAGCACGACGCCCGCGCCGACGGTGACGGCCAGGCCCAGCAGCCCGCCGAGCGCGAGCGCCCAGGCGGTGGTGAGCTGGTCGGCGAGCAGTCCGCCGAGGCCCGCGCCGAGCAGCCCGCCGAGGCTGTACCCGGCGTGGAAGCTGGGCATGACGGGCCGTCGCAGCTGTGCCACCAGGTCGACGGCGGCACTGTTCATGGCGACGTTGGCGCCGCCGTACCCGGCGCCGAACAGCAGCAGCACGCCCCCGAGCGAGAGCACCGAGTGGGCGTGCGCGGGCAGGGGGACGGCGAGGCTGAGCAGGGCGAGCGAGCCGACGGTGACCGGCCGCGAGCCGTACCTCAGACAGAGCCGGCCGACCAGCGGCATGGTGAGGACGGCTCCGATGGACAGGCAGAGCAGGGCCAGGCCGAGGGTGCTGTGCGAGGCGCTGACCTGGCTGCGGACGTCCGGGATGCGGACGACCCAGGCGGCGAAGAGGAAGCCGTCGACGGCGAAGAAGGCGGTGAGCGCGAGCCGCGCGGGGCTCCAGGGGCTGTCGGTCGCCGGGGTTGTGCTGCGAGACTGGAGGGGGGAGTTGTCGGGGCGCGGGTGGGAACGGATTTTGTTTCGAAGCGGCACAAAGTCACAATAGGGGCGTGCAGCTCTCACCTTCAAGCCCGAGGCCCCTCTCCGGGACCGACCCCGACGTGCCGCGCGACGCCCACCGCCGCGCGGCACCCGATCGCGGTCGGACGCTGCTCGGCCCCGCGCTCTCGCTCATCCACACCGGTCAGACGCCCACCCGCTCCGCGCTCACCCGCGCGCTGGACGTCACCCGGGCCACTGCCGGGGCGGTCACGGCCGAACTCGAGGCGCTCGGCCTGATCACCGTCGACTCCCGCCCGGCCGGAGGCGGCCGCGGCCGGCCTTCGCACCGGTTGGCGATCGACCCCCAGGGTCCGGTGGTGGTCGCCGGGCAGATCCACGCCGACCAGCTGAGCGTCACCCTGGTCGGCCTCGGCGGGCTGCTCGACCCGCCCGTCCACCTGCCGCTGCCCGCCGCCACCGACCCGGTCCGGATGCTGCGCGCGGTCGCCCAGGCGGGCGCCGAACTGGCCCGCTCCACCGACCGCCGCTGTCTGGCCGCCTCGCTCGCGCTGCCCAACCCCGTCACCGAGCCGGACGGCACCGCGCTGGCCGCGCTGCACTTCGCCTGGCCCAGTGGAACGCCGGTCGCGGACCTGTACGACGTCGAGGTCGGTCGCGCCGACCACGGTCCGAACGTCCTGCGCCCGCTGCCCACCTTCGTCGGCAACGACGCCAACCTCGCCGCGCTCGCCGAGTACCGCCACGGCGCCGGGCGCGGCGCCCGGCACCTGCTGCTGGTCACCTCCGGCCACAGCGGTGTCGGCGGCGCGCTGGTGATCGACGGCAACCTGCACACCGGCAGCGCCGGACTCGCCCTGGAGGTCGGCCACCTCACCGTCGACCCGCAGGGCCGCCCCTGCGTGTGCGGCAACCGGGGCTGCCTCAACGCCGAGACCGACCCCGACGCGCTGTTCGCCGCCGCCGGGCTCGCCCCGGAGCCGGGCCGCCCGCTGCTCGACCAGGCCCGCGAGCTGTGCTGGTCGGCCGCCACCGATGAGCGGGCGCGGGCGGCGGTGGAGCACGTCATCGACCGGCTCGGGCTCGGGCTGGCGGGCGTCGCCAACATCCTCAACCCGGACCGGGTGGTGCTCAGCGGCCTCCACCTCGACCTGCTGGAGGCCGCCCCCGACCGGCTGCGCGCGGTGGTCGCCGAGCGCTGCCTGTGGGGGCGCAGCGGACGGGTGCCGATCGTCGGGGCCGAGCTGGCGCACGGTGCGCTCGCGGGTGCGGCCGAGCTGGGCTGGGGGCCGTACCTGGCCGACCCGCAGTCGGTGCCCGTGTAGGGCGGGGTGTCCGTGTTGTCCGTGTAGCGGGAGGGGCGATAAGCGGAAGCTGGGCTTCTAGAAACGGTCACTTATCGTGACCCTCGTACACTCGTAGTGAGCAACGGGGGGCCGCAACGAGGGAGTAGTGACCAATGAGCACCCAGCCCGGTGGGATCCCCGGCATCGAGCCGACCGTCGACGTCGACCGCTCGGACCCGCAGTACCGCGCCTGGCTCAAGGAAGCGGTGCGCAAGGTCCACGCCGACGCCAACCGCTCCGCCGACACCCACCTGCTGCGCTTCCCGCTGCCGGCGGAGTGGGGGATCGACCTCTACCTCAAGGACGAGTCCACCCACCCGACCGGCTCCCTCAAGCACCGCCTGGCCCGTTCGCTCTTCCTCTACGGGCTCTGCAACGGCTGGATCCGCCCGGGCAAGCCGGTGATCGAGGCCTCCAGCGGCTCCACCGCCGTCTCCGAGGCGTACTTCGCCCAGCTGATCGGGGTGCCGTTCATCGCGGTCATGGCCAAGAGCACCAGCCAGGCCAAGATCGACCTGATCGAGTTCCACGGCGGCGAGTGCCACCTGGTCGAGCGCTCGGACGAGGTGTACGAGGCCTCCGCCCGGCTCGCCGAGGAGACCGGCGGGCACTACATGGACCAGTTCACCTACGCCGAGCGGGCCACCGACTGGCGCGGCAACAACAACATCGCCGAGTCGGTCTTCGCCCAGCTTCGCTTGGAGCCGCACCCCGAGCCGGCCTGGATCGTCGCCACCGCCGGTACCGGCGGCACCTCGGCGACCATCGCCCGGTACGTGCACTACATGCAGTACGACACCCGGATCTGCGTGGCGGACCCGGAGAACTCCTGCTTCTTCGACGGCTGGGTGAACCACGATCCGGACGCGGTCTGCGACAGCGGCTCCCGGATCGAGGGCATCGGACGGCCCCGGATGGAGCCGAGCTTCGTCCCCGGGGCGGTCGACCGGATGATGAAGGTGCCGGACGCCGCCTCGATCGCCGCGGTGCGGGTGCTGGAGCAGGTGCTCGGCAAGAAGGCGGGTGCCTCCACCGGAACGGGACTGTGGAGCGCGCTGCGGATCGTCGCCGAGATGCGGGCGGCCGGGCATGCGGGCAGCGTGGTCAGCCTGATCTGCGACCCGGGGGACCGCTACCTGGACAAGTACTACTCGGACGACTGGCTGGCGGGCGAGCGGATCGACATCGCGCCGTACCGGGCCGCCCTGGAGTCCTTCCTGAAGGGCGGCGCCTGGACGGGCTGAGGTTCCGTCAGGCTGCGAACGGATAACAGATTTCAGCAGACAGAATCTGAAATCTGAAATCTGTTATCTGTTCGCTGAAGCCTGTCAGTTGTCGGCTGCCAGCTGCCAGCTGCCAGCTGCCAGCTGTCAGTCGTCAGTCGTCACTCGGCCGCCGGATCACCGCCCGTCCACCCGTGAGGTCGATCCCCGTGCGCTTCGGCGCGCCGTCCTGCTCGTCGTCCCGCAACACCAGCTCGATCCGCCGCTGCTCCAGCTGCACCCGCTTGCTCGGGTACAGCAGCGCGTGCAGTTCCTCCGTCGCGGTCGCACCCGCACCGCGCCCACCGGCCGGATCCGCCGCCGGACGGGCGCGTAGTCGCCGTACCACCGCGCCCAGGAAGAACAGGACCACCAGCCCGGCCGGCAGCAGCAACCCGCCTGCCGCACCCGTCAGAAGTGTGCTCATGCGTGCCCAACGTCCCGCCGTCGACGGCGAGTTCCGAGGACCCTACGGAAGCGGCGCGGTCGGCAGATCCCCCGGCACCAGGAGTTGCAGCTCCTCCGTCGACGGGTCGGCCAGTGCCGCGACCCGTACCGCGTGGCGCTCGACCATCGTCTCGAACACCTGCCGCGCCGTGCGCCCGTTGCCGAAGTTGGGGCCGCGCTCCAGTCGGGCGAAGTGCTCCAGCAGCGCGCCCTCGGTCGCCTCGGTGAGCGCGTACTCGTGCTCCGCGCACTGGGCCCGGGCGATCTCCAGCAGCTCGTCCGCCGTGTAGTCGGAAAAGGTGATGGTGCGTGAGAAGCGTGACGAGACACCGGGGTTGGCGGACAGGAAGCGTTCCATCTCGGCGGTGTAGCCCGCCACGATGACGACCACCTCGTCCCGATGGTCCTCCATCAGCTTGACCAGGGTGTCGATCGCCTCGCGCCCGAAGTCCCGCCCGCCGTCCTCGGGCGCGAGTGCGTACGCCTCGTCGATGAACAGCACCCCACCGCGCGCCCGGTCGAAGGCGGCCGCGGTGCGGATCGCGGTGGAGCCGATGTGCTCGCCGACCAGGTCGACCCGGGCCACCTCGACCAGGTGTCCGCGCTGGAGCACCCCGAGCGAGGCGAGGATCTCGCCGTACAGTCGGGCGACGGTGGTCTTGCCGGTTCCGGGGGCGCCCGTGAAGACCAGATGGCGGCGCAGCGACGGCGCCTTGAGCCCGGCCTGGCGGCGGCGCCGGCCGACCGAGATCAGGTCGATCAGGGTGCGCACCTCCTGCTTCACCGTCGCCAGCCCGACCAGCGAGTCCAGTTCGGCGAGCGCCTCGTCGGCCGGCCGGCAGTCCGGGATCGGCGCGATCGCGGCACCGGCCGGGGCAGCCGAAGCGCCCGAAGGAGCGGCCAACACGGGTACGGCGGCGCCCAGTTGGGTCGACCGCGGGGCCGGAACCTCGGCGGCCGAGCCCGCGGCGGCGGTCGGCCCGACGTCGTCCGAGGTGCACCCCTCGGTGACCGGGCCCGGTTCGGAGAACTCGAACCCGGCCCGCTCGTTCTGTTCCGCCCGGCACCGGGTGAGCTGGGTGCGGCACCCGTCGATGATGTGGAAGCCGAAGCCTTTGCCGTGCGAGACCCGACAGTCCTCGAAGGTGCCGCGCCCCTGCGCCGAGACGTACACCCCGGCGTCGGTGCTGGCCCGCACGGTGCAGTCGCGCAGCACCGGGTC
Organism: Kitasatospora sp. NPDC058190; assembly: GCF_042883685.1. Taxonomy (NCBI): domain Bacteria; kingdom Bacillati; phylum Actinomycetota; class Actinomycetes; order Kitasatosporales; family Streptomycetaceae; genus Kitasatospora; species Kitasatospora sp. NPDC058190. The sequence goes on along the minus strand of NZ_JBHVVI010000109.1, from coordinate 2,608 downwards.
GGCGCCCTTGGTGACGATGACGCCGGTGGCCACGTCCGAGATCTCGCAGCCGGTGAGCAGTCCGCCGCTGCCGTGGTCGCGGAACCAGAGCCCGGTGCCGGCCTCCTGCACCCGGCAGCCGGCCAGGGACACCGTGGCCCCGCCGCTGACCGAGACCGCCGAGCTGCGGATCCGGCTGAACGAGCAGCCCTCGGCGACGGCGGCGGAGTCCCGGTCGAGGACGAACAACGCGTCCGGCAGGTCGTGCAGCGAACAGTCGGTGAGGGTGAGCCGGGCGCCGTCGCTGACCCACAGCGCCGGGTACTCGCCGGTGGAGCCGTGGATCTGGCAGGACTCGGCGACGGCCTCGGTGCCCTGGTCCCAGACCGACAGCGCGCCGCGCCCGAAGTCCCGCACGGTGCTGTGGGCGAGGCTGAGCCGGGAGCGTCCGCGCAGGTCGGCGCCGTTCTCCGGCAGGTCGTGCACCCGGCAGCCGGTGAGCACGAGCTCGGCCTCGCCGTCCAGGGTCAGGCCGTTGCCGGTGACCCGGTGGATCTCGCAGTCGACCAGCCGCCCGCCCGCCTGGGCTTCGGCCTGGACGCCGCTGCCGCGGATCTCGTAGATCTCGCAGCCGGTCAGTTCGGCCGCGCTGCCCGGGTCGGAGAGCAGCACTCCGGCACCGGAGGCGTGGTGGACGCGGCAGCGGTCCAGCGCGGCGGTAGCGCCGCCGAGGACGGCGAGCCCGGCCTGGCCGGCCGCGGCGACCTCGCAGTCCTCGAAGGCGGCGGCGGTGCCCTCGCCGCGCAGTCGCAGCCCGAGCCCGCCGGGGTTGGCGACCACGCAGCCGCGCAGGGTCGGCCGGGCGCCGTCGGTGACCTCGATCCCGGTGGCGGAGCGGGTCTCGACCCGGCAGCCGCTGAACGCGGGCGCCGCCTGCGGCCCGGTGACCAGCACGGCCGGGGTGGAGCTGTCGCCACCCTCGATCACCAGGTCGCGCACGGTCGCGGCGGCGGTCACGGTGAGCGCCACCCCGGAGGTCGGCTCGATCCGGACGGTGCCCGGGCCCTGGGCCGGAACGATCGTCACCGGCTTGTCCAGCAGCACGTTCTCCCGGAAGGTCCCCGGCCGGACGGTCACGGTGTCGCCCGCCTCGGCGGCCGCCAGGGCCTCCGCGAGCGTGTCGTACTCGCCCGCGCGGCGACGCCAGCGGGATGCGCTGTCCTGGGTGACCCGGACCCTGTGCTCAGCCATGACGGTCTGTCGTCCCCACCTTCGTCGTGCCGGCGATCAACGGGCCGTACGCGCGGGGTGCGCGGGCCGTCCGCCCACCGTAGCGCGCCCGTCTGGGTGCTCCGGCCGCCCTCGGTCGCGCGGACACCGGTAGCGCCCATCGCGGCCACAGGTTCCGACCACTTGTTCAACGAGCGCGCACAGTCGGGGTTCCGTACCGGTGCCCCGGAAGTGGAGCGGGTGCGGACGCCCCGGGAGCGGTGCGCATGCCGACGAGCCGGAACGAGCGTGCGACCCGGGGCAGGGGAGGGCGCTCAGCGCCCGTCGGCCGGCCAGTGTGCCCCGTCCTCCAGCACCTCGACGTCGTCGCCGAGCCGCAGCGTGCCGAGCACGTCGCCCTCGACGCCGGCGGGGCGCTCGGGGATGAGGTTCTGCCCGAACGCGGCCTTGCGCAGCAGCCGGTGGTGCCGGGCCAGGGTGCGCAGCGGCTCGGGGCCGCGTCGCTCGCCGCTCTCCTGGTCGGTGGTGGTGATCACGCAGCGGCCGCAGGGCTTGACCACCTTGAAGGTGAGCGAGCCGATCCGGATCCGGCGCCAGCCGTCCTCGGCCCAGGCCTCGGAGCCGCCGACCACCACGTTGGGGCGGAAGCGCTCCATCGGCAGGGCCTCGTGGCCCTCCGGGTGTTCGGCGGCGATCAGCTCGTTGAGCCGGTCGAGGGAGGCGGTGGTGGTGAGCAGCAGCGGGAAGCCGTCGGCCATCGAGACGGTGTCGCCGGGCCGGCCGTACTCGGGGTCGACGGGCCGGGCGCGCGGGTCGTCCAGGTGCACCAGGCGGTAGTCGCCGAGGTGCTCGGCGATCCACTCGTGCGCATCCTTGGCGGCCTCGACGGCGCGGAAGCGGGTGCCCCAGACCTCGACCTCGGCGAGCGGGTCGCCGGCCGCGACGGCGGGGGCGGCGACCTCGATCCGGGAGCCGCCGGGGGCGGTCAGCGACAGCGCGCCGTCGGGCAGCAGGGCGACCCGGATCTGCCCGAGCGCGGCGTTCTCGCGCTGGCTGACGAAGCGTCCGGTGGGGTCGGCGAGCATCCAGCGGCGGTCTCCGGCCAGCCCCCACGGCTGGACCGCGGCGGTGTCCGGGCTCAGGCGGTACATCGACTTGACGGGGTAGACGTGGAGTCCGGTGAGGTGCATTCCCCCATCCTGCCAGCAGCGCGGTGGGCATCCGAACGGCCCCCGGACCGCCCCGCACGCGCGCGACTCCCCGCACGCCCGCGCCCTCCGGACCCCCTGAGCGCACGGACCGCCCGGAACGCCGGGGGGGGCGGTCCGGGCGGTCCCTGGGTGCCCCGGTTCTCCGGTAGCCCGGCGTTGAGGGGTCGCCGGGGGGTGGTCCGGTGGTG
>NZ_JBHVVI010000108.1:1699-29434 GCF_042883685.1 Kitasatospora sp. NPDC058190 | reverse complement strand
AGGAACGGAGGCTTCCTTCGGACCGCCTTCCAGCGGGCCCTCCGGGCGCTTCGTTCTTTCGTGTTTCCAGCTTATCAGATGTTTTCCGCTCCGTTCCCGGGGCTTCCTTCATCCAACTCGCCGGTGTCCTCTGGGGTTTGACGCCCCGTCCGACGTTTCAAACTCTAGCCGACCCTCGCCCCGAAAAGCGAATCCGACCGCAATCCGATAAAACGTGCACGCCGAATAAGCACCGAGCCGCACCGCGACAAAGCGAAACGACCGGCGAGGACCGGGAAGTGATGGTTCGGAGGATTGGCCGCCCCGGGACCGTCCGCGCAGGTGCGTGTCCGGTGCTCCCAGTCGAGCGACTGGGAGACACTACCCCCGTTCGGCGCCCGAGACAAATGCCCAGCCCGGACCACAGTGCTGCGGCGCCCTCCCCTCTCCTGTCGCTATCGAATGCCGCCGACCACCGCCAGCCGTGCGGCCTCCGCCAGACCGTCCCGCCATGGTTCACCGTGGCCCGGCAGGACCGTGTCGATCTCGTATTCGGCAACCTTCTCCAGGGAAGCCAGCGCCGCCCTGCTGTCCTGGGTGAAGGCCCGGCAGATGACGCAGGGCCCGACGCGGCCGGCGACCGCGTCGTTGGTCACCAGGGCGTCGCCGGTGAAGGCGAGGGAGGCCTCCGGGAGGAGGTAGCTGGTGCTGCCGTGCGTGTGCCCTGGGGTGTGCACCGCCAGGGGCAGGCCGGGGACGTCGAGTCGGGTGTCGTCCGCGAAGACGCGGAGCTCCCGGATCGCCGGCGTGCGGAGCGCACCGCCCCGAGCCAGGTGCAGCGGTGCCCGCAGGCCGCTCGGGCGGCGGACCGCGTAGCCGAGGAGGGAGCGCTCGGGGCGCCAGACCTGGTGGAGGCGCCGTGGTTCGGCCAGGATCGGCGCGTCGGACTCGTGCACCCAGACGTCGGCCCCGGATTCCACGCGGACCCGCTCGGCGAGGCCCACGTGGTCCGGGTGGCCGTGAGTGATCAGGACCGCCGCGATGTCGGTGACGGGTCTGCCGAGACCGCGCAGTGCCCCGAGCAGGCCCTCCCAGTGCGCGGGCAGCCCGGCGTCGACCAGCACCAGGGCCGGGCCGGTGTCGACGAGGTAGAAGTTGACCAGGTCGTCGCCCAGCCGGTGCACGGTGGGCATCGGGGACTCAACCGGGGAATCGGTCGGGGACTCGGTCGGGGACTCAAAGGCGCTCATCCGGATCACCGGCCCAGCTGGATGGTGGTGGCGGGCAGGGCCGCGACGCGCTCGGCGCCGAGCAGTCGCGCCGCCGTCCGGGCGCCCGGGGGCGGGCCGTCGAGCAGCGTGGCCGCGGCTGCGGCGGCCACGGCCGCGGTGAAGGCGAATCCCTCGCCCGTACTCAGCTCGGCAACGTGCCGCCGGCCGTCCCCGGCGGTGAGTTCCGCGTAGGCGTAGGAGCGGCCGTCCGTCCCCGTGCCCCCGCGCGGAGCGGCGTACGCGGTCACGTCGGGCGCGCCGCCGGCGTCGCGCGCCGCCTCCAGATCTCCGGTCGGCACGGGGATCACCGTCCGGCCGACGCCACCGAAGGTGAGCGTCGTGGCGCCGTCGCCGAGCCGGAAGCGGACCAGCTCGCCGGCCCGGTAGACGGTGGCGCCCTCGGCCGCGGCCTCGGCCACCGTGGCGCGGACGCCCTCCGTGTCGTACGCGGTGGTGGCAGCCGAGGCGACGACCACGCTCGCCGGGTCCGCCACCCGCTCACACAGGGCCAGCACCAACGCCTCCGTGGCGGCCGGTCCGAAGCCGGCCCCGGTGACGAGCGCGACGCCCCGCTCGCGCGCCTCGGCGTCGCGGTCGAGCAGGGCGCGCACGGCGGCCCGCTCGTTGGCGAGGTCGATGTACGCCGTGCCGGCGTCGAGGCAGGCGCTCACCACGGGCGGGGCCAGGCGGGTGAACGGGCCGACCGTGTTGACCAGTACCTTTCCCGCCCGGGCCGTCGCGGCCAGCGAGGCGGGGTCCGCGAGGTCCGCGGTCAGAACGGTCACCGCCGCGCCGTCGAACCGCGCCGCGATCGACGCCAGTCGGCCCGCGTCCCGGCCGACCAGCGTCACCGTCCCACCCTGCTGGACGAGGTGTCCGGCGATCAGGTTGCCTGCGGTGCCGGTGGCGCCGAGAACGACGAAGTCGGATCGCATGATCGTGCTCCTTCCGCCCGAACGGGCTTCCGTCGATGACGGGACAAGAATGACACAACATCGATGTCGCGTCATCGATGTTGTGTCATTGATATGCTGGACCCGCACCCACTCATCCGATGGACGAAACGAAGGGCAGCCCGTGACCGCCGACCACAGCCGCACCACCCGGGCTCCGCAGGACGAACTGCGCTACCTGCTCCTGGCCGCCCAGCGCGAGGGCAGCCGCCGGCTCGGCGACGCCCTGCGCCACTTGGGCCTCACCCCCGCCCAGGCCGAGGTGCTCGACGTCCTCGCCGCGCACCAGCCGGTCACCCTGGCCGCCCTCGGGCGCCTACTGGTCTGCGAACAGGGCAGCCCCAGTCGGCTGGTCGACTCCCTGGTCCAGCGCGACCTGGTGAGCCGGATCCCGCACGAGCAGGACAAGCGCGCCGTCCTCATCCAGCTCACCGACGCCGGACGCACCCTGGCCGCCCAGCTCGGCGACGCCACCGCACGGCTGACCACCGAGATGGCGGCCCGGCTCACGGCCTCGGACGTCGACACCCTGACCGCCCTCCTGCACACCCTCCTCGACGGCACCGACGCCGCCCGGGCCATCCGCAGCCGATACCCGCACTGAGAGCCCCCGGACGGCGAGTCCGACGTGAACGGGCCGGGGTCGCGGCGAGTGCATCCGCCACGACCCCGGCCCGGGGCTGTCCGCTGCCCGACCAGACGCACCACTACCTGAACAGGCGGTCACCGCTGTTGGCCATGCGGTGGGTGGAGCCGTGGCGGCTCACCCAGTCACGGACGAGGTTGACGGCGTTGGCGCACTGCCAGCTGTCGTCGTACTCCCGCACGCCGGTGAAGGCGCCGTAGCCCGCGATGATGCCGTCCACGTGGGCGTCGCCCAGCAGCTTGTCCACGTACCACGGGTCGTTGTACGTGGTCGTCCAGGACAGCGTGGCCGCGAGCTTGCCGGCGGCGCGGTCCGCGGCGCCCTTCTTCAGTTCCGCGCACGTGTTGTACGTGGCTTCCGTGCAGTTGCCGAAGCCCTTGGTGATGTCGCTGTCGCCGTAGTCCACCGCCCGGTGACCGGTGGGGATCCCGGAACCGGACCGGTTGAAGGCGTTTTCGGCCTGGTCGCGGGTCCCGGTCGTCGTCATGCCCTCCAGGGGGCCGAGCCTGCCCTCCAGGCTCTTCCAGCCCCTGCCTCCGACGTCCGGGGTGTTGCCGCCGTGGTACTCGTAGAAGCCGTAGAGCACCTGGATCCCGGCGGCCGTCAGCCGCTTGGCCTTGTCACGCAGTCCGGCGACGCTGCACCCGCGGTTCGGTTGCTCCCCGCAGTAGTTCGGGTCCTTGATGTCCAGCCAGACCAGCGACAGCCGGCGCCCCGCGTTGGCGTTGGAGACGATGCGGTCGATCATGCTGTCGAAGCTGGGGCCCAGCCGGTTGTCGCCGGCCGAGGAACAGTCGTGATAGGCGCGCCATTCGTTCGGGTTCCACCAGGCGCAGACGTCGATCTCGATGCCGTTGGCACCGTGCTTCAGGGCGGCGTCCACGCCGTCCAGGGTGTCGACCCGGTGCGCGATGGCGTAGATCGGGTGGCGCTGGTCGGCCGCTGCCGCCGGGGTCGTGGCGAGGGCGGTGGCCCCGACGATCCCGCACAACGTCGCTGCCGTCGCCGCCAGCGTCCGTCGGCCCGCACCGTGCCTGAGGTGAGTGGTCAAGAAAGGTACTCCTTCTTGTCGGTGTCCTGAAGTGGACATGCCCACATCACCAACTGTACGTTGCCGAACGGTACATGCTCGACAGACGGGGCCGGCTGTCCGCAATGCGCCCCCAACTGGCCGATGGTGCACGTACGGTGAATGACCATCAGGTGCGTTTGAAGAACTCCACCTCGGCCAGGGCGATGGCACGGCCGGGGCCGGTTCCGGCGGCCTCGCGGACGGTGAGCTTCACCTGGACGACGTCGCTGATCCCGGTCGCCACGGTCTGCGGGCCCGGCTGGTCGTTGAGCGTGATCTGTTGCCGGTGCACCTCCCCGTCCGAGGCCGTGACCTCCAGGGACAGGACGACGGGACGGGCCTGCTGCTGGTAGTGCTGCGGGTCCGCGGAGTCGCCGGTGTGGACGATCAGGTCCACCAACCGGAACGGGGTGCGGAAGCCGAAGGTGATGGAGTCCCCGATCGCGGGTGCTCCCCAGTAGGTGTTGGTGAGGCCGTCGTCGGCCGCGGTCGCGGGATGACCCTCGACCGCGGCGCTCGCCGAGGCCTGGGCCGGGGTGATCGGCGCAGTGCTGCGGAGCTTGTCCAGCACGTCCTGGAAGACGTCCTTGCCGACCGGGTAGAGCAGGATCCCGCCGACCACCACCGCGACCAGCACGAGCAGCGCGATGGTGCGGCGCAGCGCGTTGCCCGAACCTCCCATCCGCACCCGGCGTCGGAACGGCCAGCGGGTACGCCACCACGGCAGCTTCGGCGGGGCTGCGGTGTCGGTCAGCGGTGCCGCGCAACGGCGGCAGAAGCGCCGCTCGGGCAGGTTGGGCGTGCCGCACCGGGGGCAGGGCGGGCCGTCCTGGGCCTCGCCGGCCGCGGACGCCCGGACAACCGGGCGTGGTGCGACGGGCTTGGCGGGCTGCACGGCCACCGGATCGGCCTGCGGTGCGTGGGCCGGAGCCGCTTCGGGATCCGACGTCGGAGCCGGTTCCCGGGCAGGGATCGGGGCCGGGGTCGGGGTCGGTTCGGGAGCCGGAGCCGGAACCGGCCGCACGCGGATGGAGGTCGAGCTCGGAGGCTCGGCCTCCGCCGGGACCGCCGGCTCCTCGGCGGGCGGGGTCGGCGTTTCGACGGTCGGGGCGGGCGGCTGCTCCCTCCTGGCGCGCGTCACCCGTCGCGACACCGCGCGCCAGGTGGACTCAGTGCGCGCAGTCTCGGGCACAGCGGGCTCGGCGGGCTCGGCGGGCGCAGCGGGCGCAGCGGGCTCGGCAGGCGCAGCCGGTGCAGCGGGCGCAGGCGCAACACGCTCAGCGGGTGCAGGCCCAGGCGCAGGCGCGGGCGCCGCCGCGGGCCCGGCGGCCGGAGCCGCCGTGGCGGCGGCGCTGCGCGACCAGCCCAGGTACGCACCGCAGTTGCCGCAGAAGTCGTCCCCCTCCCCGTTGGCCGTTCCACAGTCGGGGCACACCGGCATCCGTCAGTCCTCCACTCGCCCGGGTGGGCCGGGCAGGATCTCCACCCGGCAGGTCAGGTGGACCGGGCAACCCGCCCTGACGACGGACAACACCTGGTCCTCGTCCAGCCCCGGACCGTCCAGGGGCCAGACCCGGATCAGCACCTCACCGCTCAGCGCGGGGAGCGGCGGGGCGGCACCGGGGACGGTCGACCAGGAGACGCCACCGCCGTCCGTGATCTCGGCACCGGCGCCCAGCACCAGGCGCAGCCGCTCGGTGAGGCCGCGTCGGGTGCCGCGCCACCGGTGCAGTTCCACCGCGCGCTCGACCACCGCGCGGCGCACCTCCTCCGGCCAGGCCGGGTCGACGTCCACCGCGACCCAGGACGCCAGCCAGTCGAGGAAGTCGGCCGGCGCGAGGCGGGGCTGGAAGTAGGCGGGCAGGTTGTCCAGGGTGGCGAAGACCGGGGCGAGGACGGTGTCCAGGCCGGCCGTGAACCGCTGGGCGAAGTCGTCGTCGGCGAAGAGCGCGGGAAGCAGCTCGCCGATCGGGTGCGGACTGGGCAGTCCCGGGACGGCGGCCCTACTCATGCGCCCACCTCGCTGCGCTCGGCAGGGGCATTCGCCCACACGCACCTTCCGATGATTCGCTCGCTCACGACTGCCCGTCCTCGGCCGCCGCCGTGACCACGACCTGGTGCTGGTGCGAGAAGACCAGGGCGTCCGGCGGCACTTCGACCCGTTCGGCGGGCGCGCCCCGGCGTCCGGTGATCGGGTCCGCCGGGAACAGCCGCAGCTCCTCGACCCCCGCGACGGCGGCCACCCGCTGGAGCACGGCGAACACCTCCCCGTACTGCACCGCCCGGCCGAACGGCCAGCCCTTGCCGTCGGCGCCGCCGCGCAACGGGTTGAGGTATCGGTACAGCGCGGCGAGCACCGCCTCGCGGACCCGGTCGGGGTCCGCGGCGCGGGTGGTGAGCCGGGCGACCACCGTCACGCCCTGGTAGGCGGGGGGCTGCACGAGGATCCGGGTGCCGATCAGCCGCCGCTCGTCGAGGGCGGTCGCGACGGCGGCCAACACCTGTTCGTCGGGGATGAGTTGCTCGAACCGCAGCCGGTCGCCGTCGTCCGCGACCGCGTCGGGGACCACCAGCACCCGTACCGCCCCCGCGTCGCCGCCGCCGGCGGGCACGCAGCTGATCCGGGCGGCGGAGGGTGCGGCCTGCCGGGCGATCAGCTCGAAGTCCCCGGCGGTGACGGCGCGTTCCTGCAGCCGCAGCTGGTGCGGGGCACGCAGCTTGGCGTTCTCCACGGTCTCGCCGTCGACCCCGCCCCTGGCCGCCTCGCGGTTGTCCACCCGGGCGATGTACGGGACGGAGCTGCGCAGCACCGTGATGGTGCCACGGGCGACGTTGCCCGCGATCCCGCCGCCGGTGCGGTAGTGCGGGACGCGCAGCCGCGCGCCCTTGGGCGGCACGGCGCCGAAGGCGCGCAGGCTGCCGTCGGGCTCCCGCACCGCGGGCGGGAAGAGGAACTCGCCGGTGGTCGCGTCGAGCACCACGTGCCGGTCGGTGGGCGAGGAGTCGCCGAAGTGCTCGACGACCGTCCACCGTTCCCACCCCTCGCCGGCCGCGACCTCCACCGCCGGCGGACCGCCGTCCAGCAGGACCGGCGGGCGGGCGAGCCGGAAGCGTTGGCCCGCGACGCCCTCGGAGGAGCCGAGCGGCGCGTCGGTGACGGTCTGCGCGTGGACGACGGTCGCGGTGCCGCCGACCGTGAACACCTCGGCACGGCGGATGGTGGGGGACTCGGAGTAGAACGGCTGGCCGGGCTGCGGCTCGGTGACCCGGCAGCGCAGCCAGCCGGCCCGTCGGCCGGCGACCACCGACGCGGTGTGTCCGGCGGGCACGAACACCACCACCTCGCCGGGCCGGTTGAGGCCGCCGGTGGTGTCGCTGCCGGTCTCGCAGCCGATCCAGCGCGCGCCGTCCCACACCTCCCAGGCCAGCGGCGGCTGGCGCGGGTCGACACCGACGCCCTCCACCCGGCTGTCCAGCCGGACGATCAGGATGCAGCGCGGCACCACGGCCGGCAGGGCGAAGAGCATGGCGTCGCCGGCCACCGGGCGCGGCTGGAAGCACGGCACGTCCGCGCCGTCGGCCAGCCGGGCCGTGCGGTCGGACTGCTCGCCGGAGGCGGAGACGGTGACCAGCCGGTCCAGCGAGCTGGGCACGATCGGCAGGTCGTCGGTGGTGGAGAAGACCACCGCGTCGTCGGTCTCGGTCCGCAGGGTGGAGACCTCGGTGCCCGCCCGCAGCAGGACGGTCTCGGGCTGCGGGGCCGAGAGCCAGAAGTCGACCTCGGCCCGGGCCGCGGCGGGCGGGAAGAGCCGGACGCCCAGGAGGTCGAGGAAGGCGGAGTAGTTCTTCTCCGGTACCCGGTTCAGCCGGTAGAGCAGCTGGTCCACCAGGTAGGCGAAGGTCTCGATGAGGGTGACGCCCGGGTCGGAGACGTTGTGGTCGGTCCACTCCGGCGCGCGCTGCTGGACGTACCGCTTGGCCTCGTCGACGAGTTGCTGGAAGCGCCGGTCGTCCAGGTTCGGGGAGGGCAGTGCCATCAGTTCGCGCCCCCGTCCGCGGCGGCCGCCCGGTCCGGATCCGGGTGTTCCGGGATGGTGTAGAAGGGGAAGACCAGGTTGCGGCGGTCGTTGGTGGCGCGCACCGTGTAGTGGACGTCGATGTAGAGCGTGCCCTCGTCGACGCTGTCGTAGGCGATCACCACGTCGTCGACCTCGATCCGCGGTTCCCAGCGTTCCAGTGAGATGCGCACCTCGCGCGCGATCCGCCCGGCGGTGGTGCTGTCGCCGGGGGCGAAGACGTACTCGTGGATGCCGCAGCCGAACTCCGGGCGCATCGGCCGCTCGCCGGGGGCGGTGCCGAGGATCAGCCGGATGGCCTCGGCGAGTTCCCTGTCCCGGTCCACCATGCCGATGCCGCCGGTGGCGTTCACCCGCAGCGGGAAGGCCCAGCCACGGCCGATGAAGCTGCTCCCGGTCATGCCCCGCCTCCGATCAGCACGTTGAGGCTGCCGCTCTCGATCCTCGCGCCGCAGGCCGTCTTGTCCCCCATGCGGGCCGCGGGCAGCCCGCCGATCAGGACCACTCCCCCGGTCATCGCGCCGGGATCGGGCAGGACGACGTTGGCCGGGCCCATCTCCACGTGCGGAACGCAGGCGTGCAGGCTGCCGACCACCGCGGCGGGCCTGCCGCCGATCAGCACGGTCGCCACCCTGAGGGCGCCCGGCGGCGGGGTGGTGAGGGCGCCGCCGTGATCGGTGATGTCGCCGGTCCGGGCTGCGGGGGGCATGTGCGGTCTCCATTCCGATGGTGCCCTCGGGTCGTGGGCACTCCTCTACTGCCAGCGTGCTTGTCTGACGTCTTGCCTGACGTCTTGCCTGACGTTCCGTCAGTTGATCCGGACGAAGGCCCCCTTGAGCACCGCCTCGGCTCCGCCGTCCACGGTGACCGCCGTGGTGCCCCGGACGGTCACCGATCCGCCGCGCACGTTCACCTCGCCGGTGCCCGCGTCGAGGGTGATGCCGGTGGAGGACAGCCGCACCGTGCTCCCGGCCGCGCCGACCGCGCCGTGGACGGTGAGCACGATCTCCCCGTTCTGTTGGTCCAGGCTGACCTCCAACTTCCCGTCCCCGCTGGCCAGGCGGACGCCGGACTTCCCGCCCGGCACGTCCAGCAGTTCCAGGCGGTGGCCCGAACGGGACACCACCGAGCGACGGTTGACCTTGCCGGCGGCCGCGTCGACCAGCGGCACGTCGTGCGGCGAGGGCCGGTCCACGCCGTTGTAGAGCCCGCCCAGCACGTAGGGGCTGTCCAGGTCTCCCTGCTCGAACCCGACCAGCACCTCGTCGTTGACCTCGGGGCTGACCACGCCGCCGCCCCCGTGGCCGCCCCACTGCACGGTGCGCACCCAGTCGGATACGTAACTGTCGTCCAGCCAGGGGAACTTCAGCTTCACCCAGCCGCGCTGCCCCTCGCCCGGCTCGCGCACGTCGGTGACCACGGCGACGGCCAGGCCCGGCATCCGGGGCCCGCGCGGCGGCGCGTTGCCGCCGGTGACCAGCCCGGCCAGGGAGCGGTCGGGTGCCGCGCTGACCACCACGGTGGTCCGGTAGCCGCGGAAGGGTTCGAGGAGGTGGCGCACCCCGGTGGCGGTGTAGCGGCCGGAGAAGGCGGCGCCGACGTTCCCGAGGGCGACCGCGGTGCCCGCCCGCAGCCGCGGGTTGCCCTCGACGACCGCCTCCAGCTCGCCGAAGCCGGCGGCCACCGAGGCGGCCAGCGACCGGGCCGCGGCGGTCGTCTCCGCCTGGGTGCGGTACGGGGTGTCGGCGACGGTCAGCCGGGCCGGGCCGGGGAAGGCGGAGGTCACCTCCGAGGGGCTCATCCCCGGCTGTACGGTCAGCGAGGTCACCGCCGGTTCGGTGGCGACCAGGGCGCTCTTGGTGGTGACGTTCCAGCCCCGCGCCTCGACCGTGTCCGCGCCGGCCACCCCGGTCAGCACACCGCGCAGCTCCAGCAGGTTGCGGCCGTACTCCAGCACCATCGGGCTCTGCGGCGCGGGGGTGGAGGGGGCCGGTGCGCCGGACGCGGGCTCGGGCCGGACGAACTCCAGCTGCCCGTCGTCGTCCACCCGTACCTGCGCGCCGCTCTCCTGCGCCAGGAACTGGAGGAAGTCCCAGTCCGGGACGTTCGCCTGGGAGAGCTGCTGGTGGACGACCGGGAAGGAGTCGACCCGGCCGCAGGCCAGGCCCGCGCCTGCGGCGACCTCGCGGACGATGTCGGCGGTCGTCATGTTCCGGAAGGCCTTCACCCGGCGCCCGCGCATCAGCCGGTGGGTGGGCGCCGAGGCCCGCACCACGGTGTACGAGCCCGTGGTGTCGACCTCCAGCTCCAGCGCGGTCACCTCGCCGGTGAACAGCCGCACCTGGGTGTGTCCCTGCACGGTGACCACCGACACCTTCAGCCTGGTACCGATGGTGATCCCGGTCGTGGCGAGGAAGGTGTGGTCCGCGTCCCGGTAGCTCAGCACCGCGGTGTCGGGCAGGCCGACGCTCTCCTCGATGTCGCAGGAGACCAGTTGGGCCGCCCAGACCGGCGGCAGCGGGCCGGGCGCCTCGACGACGGGATCCGCGGCGAACGGCCGGCCGCCCCGGGCCTCGGGAGTGGTCATCGCCGCCCGCCCCGGGTGAGTTCGTCGATCCCCGGCACGATCAGCTCGGCGCCGGGGACCAGGGCCAGCGGGTCGTCGATGTCGTTGGCCTCCGCGATGGTGCGCCAGGCCGTCGCGTCCCCGTACGCCCGCCAGGCGAGCAGCGGCAGGCTGTCGCCCGCGATCACCCGGTGGGTGCTGCGGGCCTCCGGCGAGCCGGAGGTCGGGTTCTGGCCGGCCGGGTCGACGCTGGCCTCGTCGATGGAGAGCGAGCAGACCGCCCGCAGCGGATTGCCGTCCACGTCGAAGAGCGTGTAGGTGACCGAGAGGCCGGTCAGCACCCCGTTGAACGAGGTCGTCTTCAGGGTGCCCCAGTCCAGCCGGATCCACGGACTGGCCGGGGTCTTGCGCGCCAGGCTGGTCGGGGTGGGCACGCACGCCGTCATCAGCTGCTCGACCGCCCGCTCCACCGAGTTGTCGTGGGTCGCGGTCGAGTCCAGGAACACGTCGAGCGAGAGCGAGCGCGGGCCGCTGCCGACGAACTCGGGCAGCGCGGACTGGCCCGCCATCCGGGACGGCGTGCGCCGCCACTCGGTGGACTTGCGCAGCACCAGGGTCGCCGGGTTGAACTGCAGCGGAAGTCGGGCGATCGCGCCGCCGGGCTGGGCGCCGACGGTGGACGGGGGCTCCATGATGGTCAGTTGGGCCCGGGTGACGCTCGCGGGGACCGCTGGGGACATCCTCGGTGTTCCTTACGTGGGCGGGGCGGCTGGGTGGGGCGGGAGAGCTGCGGGGCCTGGGGGCGGTCAGGACGGGCGCAGGCCCGCATGGGCGATCTCCAGGGTCTCCACCGCGGCCTGGGAGTTGGCCGGGTCGAAGGACGGGCCCTCCCACCGGACCGGGACGATCCCGAGCACCTGCCAGCCGACGATCCGGCTCAGGTCGGGCCGCAGCGCCACGATCTCGCCGTCCTTCGGCTCGACCTTCCGGACGATCTCGCTCAGCCAGCGCGCGATCTTGGTGGTGTCCGCGGTGACCGCGCGGGTCAGCGTGATGTTCGACCAGGTGATGCGGCCCGGCAGCTGCCAGGAGAAGCCGTTGTTGCCGCCCTCCGCGTACTGCTCGATCTCGACCTGGGCGCCGAGTCCCGAGCAGGTGGTGAACTCGCCCAGGTCGTTGCCGCCGATGGTCAGGCTGAAGAACACACTGCTCGCGAAGATGTTGTCGGTCATCGGTTCCGCTTCCTGCTTCCTTGCTTCCTGCTACCGGTCACGTCGCTGCGGTGGTCTGGCGGCCGCCCTCCGCCGGGCCTGCGCTCAGCGGCGCAGGTCGTACGGTTTCCCGCCGCGCTCCCTGCCCCGGCGCAGTTCGGTGCGCAGCAGGCGCCCGACCGGTTCGACCAGACGCCGGGCCAGCTCGTCGAGGTCGGCCGGCCCACTGCCGCCGGTCTCGGCGGGCGACCCGCCGACGGCCTTCGCGGCGGACGAGGCGCCCGGCGGCGAGGCGGCCCGGGACGGCGAACCGGTCGCCGGGGCGGCCTGTACCGTGATCGGCCCGCGCGCGGGTACGGCGGTCAGCGGCACCCCGATCAGGCCCGCCTGCTCGGCCACCCGCTGCAACAGCCGTGCCGTACCGGGCGTCGGCGGAGCGGACTGCCCGGGCTGTGCGGACTGCCCGGGCTGTGCCGAAGCGGGCGCGGACGGCCCGGACAGCGCGGGCGCGGGTCGTGCGGAAGGGGCGCTCGCGGCGCGCAACACGACGGGCGAGGGTGCCTGGGGCGCCTGCGGCCCCGGCCCGGCCGCACCGGTGGGCGGCTGCATCGGGGCCGGCTGCGCGGGCCGGGACGCGGCCGGAAGCCGCTGGAGCGACGGGGCCGTCAGGGGCGCGGGCCGGACCACGGGCGGGCGCGCGACACGCGCCACAGCGGACGGCGCCCCGGAGTCGCCGGACCTCGGACGCCCTGCGGACCTGGATGCGGGCGAGGGCACGGTCGTGAGCACGGACCTGGGCGCGGACGCGGGCATGGACGCGGTGGCACCTTGCGGGGTCGCGCGGTCCACGGAGGCGACACCACCCTGCGGCCACCGTGCCTCCGGTGACACCGGGCCGGCCGCGCTCGGCGCCGACACGGAACCGGGGGCACCGGGCGGCACTGGGCTTCCCTCCGCTGACGGGCGGTCGGCCACCGTCCGGTCGGCCCGCCGCTCGGACGGACGTCGCGTCCGCGAACGCTGCAGCGCGGCCACGATCCCGCGCACCGCGCCGGCGCCGGACGAACGACCCGACGCCTCAGCGGTGCCCTGAGCGCGGAGCTGCACCGGACTCCCCTGCGAGGACGGCCCTGTGACGGTCCGGCCCTCTCCCGCACTCGGCGACTGCCGCGTCCGCGAGGGCTGTGGAGCAGCCGCGACCCCGCTCCGTCGGTCGCCGTCGAGCCGTGCCGTCGGCGCGGCGGGCGATTCGGTGCCCGTACCCGGCGCGAGCGACCGGGTCCAGACGGCCGGCACCACACGCGGGGCGGGAGCCTGGGTACCGGCGCCGGTGCCGGTCGCGGACGGCGTCGTCGGGGCCGCGAGGACGGGCCGCATCGGGCGTTCGCCGATCAACCCGCGCCTGGGGCCGCTGCGTTCCGCGGCCCGCTGCACCTGCGGGCCACCGGCCGGCGGCCGCACGGGAACCACCGGTCCGCTCGTACCTCCGAGCGGAACGCCGCCCCGGCCCGGGGCACTGTCCTGGCCCGGAGATCCGGCAGGACGGGTTCGGGCCCCCGCGACGGCGGACTGCGGCGCGCCGCCCGGTCGGCGCTCCGGGCCGTCGCCGGGCGAAGGCGCGGCGGGGCCGGACGACGGGCCCGTCCCGGCGCCGGAGGGCATGGCGGCGGGCACGGCGGCGGGAACCGCGGCGCGGCCGGGCGCCGGTCCCATCCCGGCGCGTTCGGTACTCGCGTGCACACCTCGGCCGCCGCCGACCGGGCCGGGGCGGTCTGCCGAACGGCCCTCATCGGCCCGACGCGGTACGGCTGTCGACTCCGCGGGGCCGTCGCCGGGGCGTCCGGAGGCTCGCTGAACGCGCGGCCCTTCACCGGCCGGGGGCGCGGCGACGGGGAGCACGCGCTGCTCCGTCGCGCCCTCGGTACGGCTGCCCGGAGCGGCACTCGCGACCGGGCCCGTGATCCGCCGGACCGGTCCGCGCCCGCCGAGCAGCGGCGCGGTGCCACCAGGAGCTGCCGCCGTCGGCGGCAGCGCGTCGAGCGGCGCACCCAAGCCCGCACGCGTACGGGCGGGGGCGGGGGCCGGCTCGGAGCGTAGCTGTCCGGCGCGTTCGAGGGCGGGCGACGACGGTGCGGGCGAGGAAGTCCCAGGCCCGGCCGGCGCCCGCTGGACGGATACGTCGCCGACCGGCCCGCCTCCGGGACGGGACGGGGACGGTGCCGGTGCCGAACGGCCCGCATCGGCGGCCGTACGGCTCGGTTGGCCAGGGGCGGCGTCGTGGCCCCCGCGCCCGGACTGCCGGGCGCCGTCGGGCCCACTCGCACCGGCGGCCGTACGGGTGCGTCGGCGAGGGGCGGCTTCCCGGCGGCCGGTCCCGGGCTGAGCAACGCGCTCGGGTTCGCCCGGTTCGGTGCCGGCGGGCCCGGCAGCGGCGGGGACAACCGGCATGGCCGGCGCACCCGAGGCGGCGTCAGGCGTCCGGGGTCCGGCCGCGGGCAGCGGTGAGGCGCTCGCGGGCAGCGTGGTCAAGGGCGCGCCGAGGACCGGACGGGCGGGCGCGGAGGTGTTCGCCACGGGCGCGCGCTGCACCACCGTGTCGGGCCGCCCGGACCGCGCGGGCGCGGCCGCGTCGCCCGGACCGACCGCCGTCCGTACGGCGGCCTCGGCGCTCTCGGACGGCCGCACGCCCTCGGCCGGTTCGGTCACCGACGCGGTCGACACCGCATCCGTGCTCCGGCCCGACGGAGCGTCGGCCGATTCCGGCCTCCCACCCGGAGCCCGGAGCACCGTCACCGGGCGCACGGGCAGCAGCCGGGGACGCCGCGCCACGGTCAGGGCCTCGCCGACCGGGCGCGGGCGCACCGGACGGGCCCGGCCCGCCGACGCGCTCCGGCTCGGGGACGCGACAGCCGTGGCAGGCGTCGACGTATCGGGCGCCGACGCCTCGGGCGCCGACGCAGCCGGCGTCCGTTCATCGGGCATCGGTGCAGCGGGCATCGGTGCAGCGGGCGTCGACGCACCGCCGTCGACACCGTCCGACCCGACCGGTCGGTCGGCGCGACCAGCGCGCTGCGCAGACGACACCGACCGCACGGGGAGCCGCCGCGCGGGAAGCCGTGTCCCGACGGACCGTTGAACCTGTCGCGCCTGCCGCGACCGACCCGACGGGCCCGGCTCCCCAGGCTCCCCCGGTTCCCCTGCCCCGACCGTCTCGGCCGCCCCGACGGCTTCCGGCAGTACGAGCTCGTCCCCGCCCGTGAAGGTGGACGGGGAACCCGGCACCGCCACCGCCCGCAGGATCCCCGCCGGGGCGGACGGGAGGACCGCATGGCCGAGCGGACCGCTGAGCGAGGGGTCCTGCCACGCGGCGAGCCGGGACCGGAACCTCAGGCCGTCGCTGACGCCGTGCGCCGTCCCGGCCAGGGTCGGGGTCAGCGGGCGTACCGCGCGCCATCCCCCGTCCCCCGCCGCCGGGCGCCGCCGGGCGGCCTCGCCCGTCCCGTCGTCCCCGACGACCCCGGCACCGCCGGCAGCCTCGCCGGGAGCGCCGCCCACGGCCTCGTCGGCCCTCCGGCGGGCGATCCAGTCCCGAAGCCCCACGCCCCTCACCCGCCTTCGCTGATACGGGTGTTGAGCCGCGCGATCTCGCGCACCCACTGCCCGCGTTCACGGTGGGTCAGGTCGAGGATGTCCTCCCGCTGCCAGTGGAAGTGGTAGGCGATGTACGCGATCTCCTCGTACAGCCGAGCAGGCGCGTACGTCACGATTCCCCCAGGCGCCCACCGGCGAGGTCGACCTCGAAGGCGCCGTCACAGTGCGGGCAGGTCACCGCGGCGCGCGTGTGGCCCTCGCTGTTGATCCGCTGGTAGAGGTCCTGGAGGAACGCCACGTCGGTGGCGTACATCCGCTCCACGATCCCGGCGTGCACGTCGGTGATGTCGCCCAGCCTGGTGATCACGTGGCTGAGCAGCACCACGCTCAGGTAGGCCGGGTTCTCCTTGACCCGCAGGTCGATCTGCGGCATCAGCTCGTCGCGGGCGGTGGCCAGGCGCATCGCGCCGTGGCGGTGCACCGTGCCCTCGTCGTCGACGTACCCGAGCGGCAGCTCGAACTCGAACTCGGTGTGCGGCGCCCGCCCCCGGGGCCCGGCCGGACCGGCCTGCCCCGGGGCCTGCTGCTGCGGCGCGGTGTTCTGCGGGGCCGGAGCGCCTTCCAGCAGTTCCTCCAGGCCGATCTTCCGCCTCACTCGACGCTGATCTCTTCGAACACGATGGTCACGGTCTCCGTCGCGGCGCTGGACTCGCCGGCGCTGAGCGTGGGGCCCTCCCAGCGGCTGGCCCAGGCGTTCATCAGCTGGATGCGCCGCAGGGTGGCACCGGTGGTGTCCTTGACCTCGATGGTGAGGTTCTGCCGAGCGGTGTTGATCGCCCCGTTGTTGAGGGTCTCCTTGATCCAGTCCGTGAACGCGCCGCTCTTGTCGAGGCCGCGGGTGATCGTCACCTCGCCCGGCAGCCGGGCGCCGGGCTGCTTGCGGACGATCAGTTTGCCCTCTTGGGTCACCTGCTTGTACTCGACGACGTCCTGTTCGACCGTCAGGTTGCTGATCTCCTTGACGGACTCGACGTTGTAGCCGCCGAGTTGGACGCCGAATATGTGTGTGGAGAGCGGATCGCCTTCAGCCATGGCTTGTTGTCACCTTCCGATGGGTGCCGACCGACGGGTGCCGACCGTGCTGGTCACTCGTTGACGAGGCTCGTGCTGTCGGAGAACTGGGACAGCCGGAACACCACGAACTCCGCCGGCTTCACCGGCGCGACGCCGATCTCGCAGATCACCTGCCCGAGGTCGATGGACTCCGGCGGGTTGTTGTCGCGGTCGCACTTGACGTAGAAGGCCTCGGTCGCGGTCTGGCCGAACAGCGCCCCGCGCCGCCACTCCTCGGTGAGGAACGCGGTGATGTTCCGGCGGATGCTGGACCACAGCCGGTCGTCGTTGGGCTCGAAGACCACCCACTGGGTCCCCAGGAGGATGGACTCCTCCAGGTAGTTGAAGAGCCGGCGCACGTTCAGGTAGCGCCAGGCCGGGTCGGAGGAGAGGGTGCGCGCGCCCCAGATCCGGATGCCGCGCCCGGGGAACGCCCGCACGCAGTTGACGCCGATCGGGTTCAGCAGGTCCTGCTCGCCCTTGCTGAGGCGGATCTCCAGGTCCACCGCACCGCGGATGACCTCGTTGGCCGGCGCCTTGTGCACGCCTCGCTCGGCGTCGCTGCGCGCCCACACCCCGGCGACGTGGCCGCTCGGCGGGACCAGCACGTTGCGGCCGCTCGCCGGGTCGAACACCTTGATCCACGGGTAGTAGAGCGCGGCGTAGCGGGAGTCGAAGCCCGCCTCCTCGTTGCGCCAGGTGCGCATCCGCTGGGCGTTCAGGCCGGGCGGCGGGTCCAGCACGGCGATCCGGTCGCCCATCTGCTCGCAGTGCGACATCACCGCCAGCTGGACGGTCCGCAGGCCCTCGTCGTCGAGGTCGCCGCGCTGGTAGGCGCTCATCAGGTCGGGCACCGCGACCATGGTGATCTCGTCGATCGACTCCAGGCCCGCGAAGCCGGTCCGGGCCGCGGCGTCGCCGACGTACTCGGCGGGGTCCAGCCGGGTGGCGGGGGCCGTCACCGGCCCGGGCGCGGGCGCGGGGGCGGCGGCGAGGGCGTGGGTCACGCGCTCGGGGCGGCTCGGCGCGGTGCCGGGCTGCTCGGTGACCGCGACGAGCTTCGACTCGCGCAGCTGGGTGACGACGTAGCCCTTGGTGTTCCGGCGGGTCGAGACGTCGTACGTCTCGACGACCTCGGCGCCCCGACGGACCAGCACTCGGAACCGGTCCTCGGGGACGTTCTCCCCCTCCGCGTCGGCGATCTCGACGGAGACCTCGCCGACGCCGGGCAGGGCCGAGAAGAGGAAGCCCGCGATCGCGACCGGCGGGGGCGCGCTGGCGGCGGCGGGCGCGCCGGCGGACGCCTGCCGGGCCGGGTCGCCGACCCGCACGACGTAGGCGGAGCCGCCGCCGTTGGCGAAGAAGCCGTACACCGAGTGCGCCAGGTAGGTGCCCTCGGTGAAGCCGCCGAACCGCTGGACGTACTGGTCCCAGTTGGTCACCAGTGTGGGCTCGTGGAAGGGGCCGGTCTCGGCGAAGCCGACGAAGGCGGCGACGGCCGTGCCGACGCCCTCGATCGGCCGGGCACCGGACTGGACCTCCTCCACGTACACGCCCGGGGTGAGGTACGACGGCATTCGCGCTCCTTCGGGTGGCCGGTCATTCGCCTCATTCGCCCCCGAGTCTGCTGCCCGGGCGCCGCCTGGGGACATGTCCCCAGGTCCCGGACCGGGGGCAGGAACGACTGCCCCCGGCGGGCAGCTCGGCGGGTACTCCCAGGCTGCTCAGACGGCCCCGCCGTCCCCGGCGGCGCCGCCGCACCGGGCGTCCCCGGGCGGGATCAGGCGGCCCCGCCGCCGCGCGTGTCCCGCCTGTCCCGCCGTGCTCAGCCGCGCCCGGTGTCCCCGAGGACGCCCAGCCACGGCCCGAACTCGCTCTCCAGCACCAGCCGGCCGAGCTTGCGGTACTCACCGACCACCGCGGCCACCAGCTGCGCCATGCCCAGCGGGGCGCCCGTTCCGGCCGCCAGGTAGGCCGCGGAGACGGCACAGGCCCGGATGGAGCCGCCGGCGAGCTCGAAGTGCCGGGCGCAGAAGTCCAGGTCGAGGTCGTCGCCGCGGGGCAGCCGCGACCCCAGGCAGCGGTCCCACAGCACGCGCCGCTGCGCCTCGTCCGGCAGCGGGAACTCGGCGATGACGTCCAGCCGTCGGGTGAACGCCTCGTCGAGGTTGGCGCGCAGATTGGACGTCAGCACCGCGATCCCGTCGAACGACTCCATCCGCTGGAGCAGGTAGGCCGTCTCCACGTTGGCGTGGCGGTCGTGGGCGTCCTTGACCTGCGAGCGCTTCCCGAACAGCGCGTCCGCCTCGTCGAACAGCAGGACGCCGTTCACCTGCGCGGCCTCGGTGAAGACGCGTTCCAGGTTCTTCTCCGTCTCGCCGATGTACTTGTCCACCACGGTGGAGAGGTCGACGACGTACAGCTCCATGCCGAGCTCCGCGGCGACCACCTCGGCCGACATCGTCTTTCCGGTGCCCGAATCGCCCGCGAACAGGGCGATCACCCCGTTCCCCCGGCCGCCGCCCGGCCGCATCCGCCACTGCCCGAGCACCTGGTCCCGGTGCCGGGCCCGCAGCACGAGTTCGCGCAGCCGGGCCGCGGTGGGATCGGGCAGCACCAGGTCGGCCCAGCCGACCGCGGGCTCGATCCGGCGGGCGAGGCGGGCCAGGCCCGCGGCGTTCTGCGCCCGCACGGCGGCCCGTAGGTCGGCAGCGCGCACCGGACGTTGCTCGGCGGCCGCCGTCCGGGCCGCCACCGAGGCGGCCCGCTCCAGCTTCTCCCGGTCCACCCGGTAGGCGGCCACCGTCTCGGCCAGCCCGTCCGTCAGCTCCTCGCTGAGCGGCGTCCCGCCGACGGCCAGGGCGCGGGCCCACTGCTCGGCCCGACCGCGCGCGTCCGGCGGCGGGACGGTGACCGTCACGGGGCTCTCCCGCGTCCAGGCCGGGTCCCACACCTGCGGGCCGTACACGATCAACGGGACGCCGGCGAGTTCCGCGCACAGCTCGCGCAACAGGGCGGCCCGCTCGGGCCGTTCGGGTTCGAGCCGGTCCAGCGGCCCGAGCACCGCACCGCCCCCGCCCAACCGCGCCTCGCGGGCGAGCACCCGTACGAGGCCTCCCGGCGGGCGGGCGGCCAGCGCGGCGGCGTCGACCACCAGGGGCGGCCGGCCGTCGACGGCGAGGGCGGCCACCGCGAGCGGACCGGCGTGTCCGCCCCGGTCCAGCAGGTACACGAGTCCCCCGTCCGCCGCGACCGCGCGCAGCCGCGCGGCGGGCTCGGCGGGCCCGACGCCCGCTCCGGCGACGGCACGGCGGCTGACGTCGCCCGGGACGGCACGGTGGGCCAGCCCGGCGAGCGTGCCGTCCGGCTCGTCGTCGCCGAGCAGATGGGCCGTCACCCGGTCCGGCACGCACAGGGTGCGGGTGAGCAGCGGGCGCTCCGGCTCGGAGATCTCCAGGAGGCCGCCGGCGATCAGCGGCGCCCGGGTGGAGAACCGGAAGCGGCCGGCGCCCGCGCCCGGCAGCCCGCACAGTTCGAGGGCCAGGCCGACGGTCGCCCGGCGCCGGGTCAGGTCGTCGTTGAGGTAGCCGTAGAGCTGTTCGAAGCGGGAGTCGAGGTCGGGGGCGAGGGCCACCAGCAGGAGGTCGAGGTCCACCGGGAGCAGCCCGAAGGCGGCGCTGAGCCGCGCGAGCAGCGAACCGGGCGGCGGCGCGGACGCGTCAGCGGCGAGGCTGTGGCCGCTGTGGTCGCTGGTGTCGTCGGGGGCCGTGCCGCGTCGGCCGGCCGCGCCGGGGGCCGCCAGGATCCGCTCCACCGCCTCCGGGCCGAGGTACTGGCCGCGGTAGGGGTCGTCCGGGTCCGGGTCGTCGGCCCGGCGCTCGCGCACCGCGGCCCGGACCCGTTGTTCGACCCGCTGCAGCCGTTCCCAGAGGTGGTCGGGGCCGGCCGGGGCTCCGTTCGCGGCCGGACCGGCGGAGGTCGCCGCGGCCGGTCTGAGGTCCAGGTTCATCGCGCGCCGCCCCGCGGCCGGCGGCCCGGCGGCAGCCGGCGGTCCCGGGGCGCGGCGAAGCCGTCCGGTCCGGGGTCCGCGCCACCGTGGTAGCGCAGTCGGCGGCCCGGGCCGTCGGCGGATGCCACGCCCTCCCGGGTGGTGTCCTCGACGCGGACCACCACCCCCTCGGTGACCGGCGGTCCCACCGGGGTGCGCCCGCCCGGCAGCGGGGCGAGCACCCTGAGGTCGATCGAGGGCCGCAGCTCCCCGCCGAGTGCGGACCAGACGTCGGACACCGACGGCAGGCCGGTCTCGCGCCCCGCGATGTCGAGCCCGACGGTCAGTCCGAGCTCGGCGAGCGTCCCGGTGAGCACCCGGGCGGGCAGTGCGTCCACGGCGGTCAGGCACTGCAACACCTCGGCCAGCAGCCGGTGTTCGTCCTGCGGCCGGTTGGTCCAGACGGTGACCAGGTAGGCCAGCTCGAACCAGCGGGGCGCGGCACGGTGGGCGACCACCACGCCGTCCTCGTCGTACTCGGCGACCGCTCCGGTCTGCCGACGGCCCGTCTCCTCACGTATCCCGTAGAGGAAGACGCTGACCGTCGGCGCGGTGCGCCGGGCCGCCAGGTCCCGGGTGGGCGCGTCGAAGACCACCTCGACCCCGCGCTCGGGCAGACCGGCCTCGGCGAGCAGCAGCCGCAACGCCTCGTCGACCTCGTGGATCACCGCCGCTCCACCTCCCCCGGCGGGCCGATGTTGCCTTCCACCACGAGGAAGGGCGTGGTCACCGGGGAGAACCCGGGGCCGTCGGCGGTGATGGTCCGCGGGCCCGTCTCGTCCTTGGGGAGGATGAGCAACTGGCCCGCGAAGGTCCCGTCGGCGCGCGGGTAGGTGGGCGCCGCCGCGGCGGTGATGCCGGGCTGCCAGGTGAAGCGCACCGGCGCGCCGGGCGGGAAGTCCACGCCGCGTACGGAGGTCACGAAGCCGGGCTTGCCGATCGGCGGCACGGCGACGATCCGGGGCTGCAGGATGCGCAGCGGGGTGCTCGCCCGGTGCGGTCCCGGGGTGGCGTCGGTGCCGGTGGTCGTCAGCTCCGCGGTGACGGTGGTCTCCATCGCCGCTACGGGTGCCAGCACCACCCGGACCACCTGGCTGCCGCCCGGGGACAGGTCGGCCAGTTCACAGGCTCCGCTCTGGCAGCCCGGGGGCAGCGCCTCGGTGGGCACCCCTGCGGGCAGGCCGAGGGTCAGCCGCAGCCCTGTCGCGAGGGCCTGACCGGTGTTGCGCACCGTGTAGCTGACGGTCACCCGGCCGCCGACGTAGCCCGGGTTGGGCTGGGCGTCGACCGCCACTCCCGGGCCGGCCAGCGGCGTCGGTGCGGGGGCCGGCGCCGGTGCCGGGGGCGGTGCGGGGGTGGGCGAGGCGGGCGGTGTCGCGGTCTGGGTCGGGGTCGGGGTGAGCGTCGGCGAGGCGGACGGCGACGGCGAGGAGCTCGGGGTGGGCGTGGGCGAGGGGGTCGGTGCGTCCTGCACCGGCAGGATCGTCTCGGCCCAGTCGTCCCCGGGGTTCGGGTCGACCACCGTCCCGGTGACGCTCCAGCCGAAGGTCTGCGGGCCGGTCCGGGTGCCGATCAGACGGGCGGTCACCCGGACCACCGCGCCCGGCGCCAGGGTGCCGAGGTCGCAGCGCAGCGCCCCGGTGTCGCACTGTCCGACCGGTGTGGTCAGCCCGCCGAGCCGGGCGCCGGACGGCACCGAGGCCGTCAGGACGGTGCCGGGCGAGGGCGCGGGGCCCTTGTTGGTGACGGTGATCGTCACGTCGGCGCCGCCCTCGACGGGGACTGCGGGGGTCCGGGCGGGCGCGCTCAGCGTCAGGTGCACGGACTGCTGGACGGCCGGCTCCTTCTGGCGCCCCGGCAGCCGCCAGTCGAGCGGGGTGAGCGTGCGGGCCGCGAAGTCGTAGACGGCCAGCCCCTCCGGCGAGTTCGGTGGCAGGGCCCGGCGGGAGGTGAGCACCAGCTGCGCGCCGTTCGCCGTCCAGGCCACGTCGCGGGGCTGGAACGGGCCGATGTCGGAGGTGTCGGGCAGCGGCCGGGAGCAGGCGCCCTTGTCGTGTTCGAGCCCGGTGGGCAGGACCACCGCGCAGTCGCCGCCGGTGGGCGAGGTGACCAGCACCCCGTCCTGCCGGTTGTTCCCGCCGTCACCGGCCTTGCGGTTGAAGGCGATGCGTCCGCCGTCGGGCGAGAACACGGGACTGTCGTCGATGACGTTGCAGGTGCCCGGGCAGATGGCCCGGCTCAGGTCGCTCTGCCGGGTGAGGTCGTCGGCGGGCACGGTCCAAACGTGCATGTTGCCGGCGTTGCCGTTGATCACCTCGGTCCTGGAGAAGGCGATCAGTTTGCCGTCGGGGGACCAGAAGGGCTCACCGTCGGAGGCTCCCGGCTCGCCGGCCGGCGGCTGGACGGTGCCGACGATCGCCCCGGTGGACGCCTGGGCGATCATGATCCGCCCCGGACGCGCCGGATCCCTGTCGTTGCCCGGGAAGCTCCGGCTGAACACGATCAGCTTGCCGTCCGGTGACAAGGAGGGGTCGGTGTCCCGGTCGAGCGGGCCGCGCCCGGCCAGGTTCATCGGGCGCGGGTTCGAGCCGTCGGCCTCGGTCAGCCAGATCCGCTGGATCCGCCCGGCGGGCGAATCCTCGTAGCGGGTCACCACGATCTGCCGGCCGTCGGGCGTGTAGGCCTGCCGCTCGAACCACGGGTCGTACCCGGGCCCGGGGTGGAAGAGCGGGTCGGCCGCCGGGTCGGGATTGGTGTTGATGCCGGCGGCCGGGTCCTCCTTGAGCACGCTGACAACCAGGTCGCGCGGGTCGGCCCCGTCGGGGCGGACGTCCTGGAGGTCGGCGACGTTGGCGGCGGAGGCGCTGGTCTGCTCCACCACCGGCCCGCCCTGGGTCTGGGTGCCCAGCCAGGTCGGCGTCGAGATCAACCGGTCGGTGCTGTAGAGCAGTTGGGGATCGGTGCAGTCACAGGTCGGCGCGCGGTAGAGGTTCACCACCGGCGGCTCGATCGGGACCTCGGACTTGGGCCGGTCGGTGCTCAGGAAGAGCACCCCGCTGCCGTCCGCCAGCCAGGAGGCGGAGCCCGTCCGCCAGGTGGACCCGGTGCCGGGGAAGAACGCCTTGTCGCCGCCGGTGGGCGAGGTGAGCATCAGGGTCCGGCCCTGGTCGCCCTTGTCCCAGGTGTAGACGATCTGGTTGCGGTGCTGGTCGTCGTTCAGCGGGTTCCAGGTCGGGTCGAGGGCGTTGCCGGTGGCCACGCTGGTGACCCTGACCGGCGCGCCGCCGGTGAACGGCCGCAGGTAGATCTGGAACTGCCCCCGGTCGCCGTTGCAGGCGTACGCGACCCACTTGCCGTCGGGCGAGACCGTCGGATGCGTCTCGTCGGCCGAGCCGTCGGTCAGCCGGCGCAGCCCGCTGCCGTCCCGGTTGACCACCCACAGGACGTGCTGGGGCTTGCCGCCGGCCTTGGCGACCTCCGACGCCTCGAAGACGACCCCCTTGCCGTCCGGGGCCAGCGCGGGGTGGGCGGTGTCCATGCCGGTGGTGAGCTTGTGCACCGCACCGGCCGCGTCGCGCAGGTAGACCTGGGGCAGGGTGCCGTCCCGCAGGCTGGTGAACACCAGCTCGTCGCCGCGGGCCGACGGCTCCTGGTCGAAGTGGATCGGGCCGGGCCCGAACAGCGGGGTGCTGGACGTCCCGCCGGTCACCCGGCCGAGGCCGCGGTGATTCGTACCGGCGTAGACGATCCGCCCGCCGGCCGGGTCGTCGGCCGCGGCCTGCGACGTGGGCAGGCCCTGCCCTTCGGGTGCGGCGGAACCCAGGGTCAGCACGGCGGCCGCCAGCGCGAGCAGGATCGCGACGGCGGCTCGGGCCGGCCGCCGGATGGAGCGGGGAGTGCCGGGGGCGCCGATCACGCTCGACCTCACAGGTTGGCAGGGGCGGTCTCCCCGCAGTCTCACCGGCTCGGGCGCCCGGGAACAGAGCCCGGGTGCCCGAGCCGGGGGAAACAACCTGTGTCCCCAAAGGGCAGGCCGCCGCGGTCGTGGGCGGTCGCCTGCGGTCATGGGCGGGTCTCGGACGGTCGCGGTCCGGGGGCCGTAGCCCTCAGACCCACGACCCTCAGATCCGTGACCCTCCGGCCGTAGCCCTCAGATCAGACCGCGCCTCATGGCGTACCCCACCGCGTGCGCCCGGTTGCGCAGCCCCAGCCGCGTGATGATCTCGTGCAGCACGTTCTTGACGGTGCGTTCGGAGTAGGAGGTCTTGGCGGCGATCTCACTCGTGTCGAAACCCTCGGCGACCAGCCGGAGCATCTCCGCCTCCCGGGCCGTCAGGGTGGACAGGGTCAGGCCACGCCCGTCGAGCATGGTGCGCTGGAGCATCCCGATCCGGTCGAGCAGCTCGCCGAGCAGGTCCCCGGGCATCACGCCCTCACCGTTGGCCAGGGCAGTGATGAGGTGCACCAGCCGGTCCTGGTCCGCCTCCGAGCGGCGCAGCACGGCGGCGACCCCGCACTCCACGATCGTCTGCAGCCCGCCGGCCTCGAAGTGGCCCACCACCAGGCCGATTCGGCCCGACGTGGCGAGCCGCAGTCGGCGCAGGTTCTCGGCCACCGCCTCGGTCAGGGCGTCGACCACCAGCAGGGAGACCTCGGCCTTCCCCGCCTCGCTCTCGCTCAGCAGCTCCACCTCGGGCCGCTGGCGCAGCTGTTGGACCACACCGGTCTGCAGGATGAGGTCCTCCGCGTACACCGCCACGCGTATCTGGGCCGGCTTGCCGCGCAGTTGGGCGGGGACGCTCGACGCTAACGGCCGGGCAGCGCCGATCGTCCGGGCACTGGCGGACCGCGGCGTCGCCGGGATCCGCCGGGTGGTGACGGACCCCTCACAGGTTGCATCGGTCGAGGTCATCGAACTCTCCATTCTCCATTCGGCCTTCAGTGGTGACGGTCGGCCCCGCAGGGCGGTGCCGACCGTGGGTCTGCGCCGCCGGGGAAGCGGGCAGGCCGTGGGCCTGGGGGCTGCGGGCGTCCGGCCCCGCACGGTGCTCCGCGACGGCACCGGGCAGCGTCGGTCAGTCCGTGCGGGCAAGGGGTGTGCCCACGCCTTGCCCGCACGGCCCTCTCCGCGGACCGTCCGCCGGCCCTACCGTCGCGCTATGACCACATCCGCCGAACTCGGCCTGCCCGCGCTGACGGTGGCGCCCGGTGGCGTGGCCACCACGACGCTGACGGTACGCAACGACCTGGACATCGTTGAGGCGTACTCGCTGGAGGTGGTCGGCGACTGCGCCGCGTGGACGACGGTCGAGCCGGCCCGGGTCTCCCTCTTTCCGGGGACGTCCGAGACGGTGACGGTACGCCTGGCCCCACCGCGTTCGCCCGCTGCTCGGGCCGGTGAATTCCCGCTCGGCATCCGCGTGTTGCCGACCGAGCGCCCCGAGCTGGTGACGGTTCCGGAGACCACGGTCACCGTGACACCGTTCCACGAGCTGCAGGCCGCGCTCGCTCCCCGGCGCCGTCGAGGCTGGCTGCGCGGACGCTACCGCACATCGGTGCGCAACCTCGGGAACGCCCCCACCACCGTGGTCCCCACCCCCGCACAGGCGGGCGAGGACCTGCGGTTCCGGGCCACCCCGGAGCGGCTGCGCCTCGAACCGGGCGAGTCCGGTGAAATGCGGCTGCAGGCGCGTGCCCGCAAGCTGATCTGGTTCGGCAAGCAGGCCTCCTGGCCGTTCGAGGTCACGGTGGGCCCGGAGGAGAGCGCGGCCGCCAAGGGCCCGGACGGCAAGGGAGCGGACGGCAAGGGAGCGGACGGCAAGGGAGCCGGCGACAAGCCCGAGACCGCTGCCCCCGTCGATCCGACGCAACTTCAGAAACCGCTGCTGGACGGTGAGTTCGTCCAACTTCCGATCCTCCCCAAGTGGCTTCTCGCGCTCCTGGCCGCGCTGATCGCGCTGCTGCTGGCCTGGTTCGCCCTGGTCCGACCGGCGGTGCGCAGCTCCGCGAAGCAGGCCGCCGAACAGGCCGTCGCCCAGCAGAGCGCCACCCCGGCCCCGGCCCCGACCCCCGGCGTGCCCGCCCCCGGCGCACCGACACCCCCCTCCGGCGGGAACCCCGGAGGCCAGGACAAGCCGGGCGCCGGGCAGTCGAGCGCCGGTCCCGGCGGCCGCGACAACCCAGGCTCGGGCCTGGCGGTGCCGGGCACCGGACAGCAGAGCTCCGCCACGATCGACGTGAAGACCGCGAACGGCTCCTCGTCGGCGGGCAGTTACCAGGTGCCGCACGGCAAGGTCTTCGACATCACCGACATCGTGGCCGCCAACTTCCAAGGCGACCAAGGACTGCTGACCATCACGGCCGGCAAGCAGACGATCACCACCATCGCCTTGGAGACCTTCCGCAACCAGGACTACCACTGGGTGACTCCCATCCAGGTCCCCGAGGACCAGACCGTGACGGCGAACGTGACCTGCGAGTCACCGGGCACCCCGGCCTCGGGCAAGCAGGCAGCCACGTGCCACGAACTCCTCAACATCAGCGGCACGCTGAGCGACATCAGGCCGAAGAACTGAACCGGCGTGCAGGGTGCACCTTCCCTCTCCGGGCAACCGGACCGGAAAGGTGCACCGGCCACCCCAACCGTGTCAACGGGCCCCTTCCGTAGGAACCAGCCCGTCCGCCTCCGCACTCTCCGCCCCTTTCCGAAACCCCGCTCGCGCCCCGTGACCATGTCAACACCCAGGGGACACCCTGACCTGTTCGAGCACCAACCGACAACTCGTTCGAACCGCACCCACACGGTCGGCCTGCCCTCCCGGGGCAAGCAGGCGGGCCCCCACGGGCACCCCGTCCATCCCCCGTGGACGGCGAAGTCTGCCCCGACGCACTGCTGACGCCCCATCTCCTCCCACCAGCTTCGCGCCGTTCCCCCACGGAGGACGGCGACAGGGCCGTATGCGCACCAAACCGCCACAACGAGTACGCACTCACTCACGAACCGGCCGCCCCGCGAACCGACACATCCCCCGCCGGACGCCGTCCGCGACGCCGACCACCGCTGCCCGTAACTCCTCGGCAGTGGCCGGGAGAACCAACAGGCGTGGCCCCGGGGACCCCCCGGGGGCACGCCCCCCGGGCCGGGTGTGTGGCCGCAACCCCGCGCACCGCGCCCGCGGGGTGAAACGCCGGTCGAGGTTAAACAAATAC